>CAZGWZ010000051.1:0-5709 GCA_964529545.1 uncultured archaeon | reverse complement strand
CAAACTTCATAGAGCACAGGAAGGACATAATAACCAAGAGGACGAGGTTCCTTCTAAGGAGGGCCAAGGAGAGGGCGCACATACTCGAGGGGCTGAAAATAGCGCTTGACAACATAGACGCTGTCGTGGCACTCATAAAGAAGAGCAAGGACCCAACGGTCGCCAAGAAGGGCCTGATGGAAAAGTTCAAGCTTACTGCGAAGCAGGCCGAAGCAATACTGCAGATGCGCCTCCAGACCCTGACAGGGCTCGAGCAGGGTAAGATAAAGGAAGAGTACGACCAGCTCATGAAGGACATAAAGAGGTACGAGGAGATACTCGGCTCCGAGAAGGAGGTCCTGGCAATAGTCAGGACCGAGACACTCGAAGTCATGGAGAAGTACAATGACAAGAGAAGGACGGAGATATCCGACGCGGCTGTCGACCTCTGCGACGAGGACCTCATACAGAAGGAGGACGTCGTGGTAACCATGACCAACAGGGGCTACGTCAAGAGGGTGCCCATAGACGAGTACCGCATGCAGAAGAGGGGCGGCAAGGGAATAACCGCGACCGGCATAAGTGAGGACGGGTTCGTCAAGGAGATGTTCGTGGCGAACACGCATGACTACCTTCTCATATTCACGAACAAGGGGAGGGTGCACTGGCTCAGGACTTTCCAGATACCGGCCGGCAGCAGGTATTCCATGGGCAAGGCCATAGTCAACTTCATACAGATGGACGAGGGGGAGAAGGTATCGACCACCATACCCGTGAAGGAGTTCTCAGAAGGGCACAACCTCATATTCGCAACCAAGAAGGGCGTCGTGAAGAAGACCGAGCTGAAGGCTTACAGCAGGCCCAGGAAGGGCGGCATAATAGCTATAACCCTCAGGGACGAGGACAAGCTCATAGATGTCAAGGTGACCGACGGGAAGAGGAACATATTCCTCGGCACCAGGAACGGATACGCGATAAAGTTCAACGAGAAGGACGTCAGGAGGACCGGAAGGTCCGCATCAGGCGTCAAGGGGATATCGCTCAGGAAGAAGGACGAGATCATCGGCATGGAGATACTCGAGAACGGCGAAAAGATACTCACAGTGTCCGAGAACGGCTACGGAAAGAGGACGGAATCTGAGTTCTACAAGGTCCAGAGGAGGGGCGGCAAGGGCCTTACGAACATGAAGGTCACCGAAAAGACAGGTCATGTGCAGTCCATTAAGAAGGTCTCTGGAGGAGAGCATATCATGCTAATCAGCAACCAGGGCACCGGCATAAGGGTAGAGGCCGACACGGTATCTCTCATAGGACGCGCAACTCAGGGCGTCCGCGTCATGCGACTCTCAGAAGGCGACAAGCTCGAGGACATCGCGCTCATCGAAGAGAACGGGGACGAAGACGAACAGCAGGGCTCCTGACTATAGATGCCTTATGCAGTCCTCGGTATCTATCCCATTATCACTGAATATCTCTTCCATCGCCTTGTCCATGAAACCTGTGTAAACGGGCCTGCCCCCTTTAACTCTAACGGTACCCAGGAGCTTTCTTCCAGACTTCTCCTTAACGTAGTTAACCTCCAGCACACCTGGTCTGTTTGGATTGGTGACTATGAAAAAGTTGCTGCTGTTCGTGAGCTTAACGGTTGCGTCGTTGATGCTCTTAATGATTCCGTCAAGGTGCTCCTTGTAAACCTTCGACTTCTTCTTCTTTATGCGCACGCCGTGTCCTTCCAGGGCGTCCTTTATACTGCCGTCGTAAAGGCCTGTGTAAGAGATCCTGCTATCCCTCTTCCTGACGCTGATCGTTCCTATTTTCATCCCTCCAAGGCGTGAAACGAAATACTTGCCCGGCACCTGAGTCTGATTATGGTATACGATGATGTCGTCCCTGTAACCTCCATCGCAACTCTTCATCATGGAAGGTATCACCGCGTCCTCCAGGAATTCAAGGGTTTTATCATAGTCATATCCGCTGAGCTTTGGCATTCCCCCAACCACAGCATCTTTCAAGTACACCATACCAATCACTTCTTCCATTTGAAAAATGGATGTTAGTTTTATAACGATTTGCCCAGAACTAATCTTTAAAACGACAAAATCCATAAACCTATCTGTGCGGGGGTATCCGAGCGGTCAAAGGAGCAGGGCTTAGGACCCTGTGGCTTAGTGCCTTCGCAGGTTCGAATCCTGCCTCCCGCATCACATCATGAGACTAAGCGCGCGCCTTCGTTGTCAATGCATGAGACGTGTATAGTGCATTTGAGCCCGTTCCTCTCAAATGCTTTCTTCATTGAATCTCCTATCGGCTTCGCCTTCTCCCCGTCGTCTGTTATGGCGAGCACGCTCGGTCCGGCACCGCTTATAGCACACCCGCATGCGCCACTCTCCATTGCCGAGCGCTTGACATCGAAATAGCCAGGTATCAGCCTGCCCCTCACGGGCTCGACCACGACATCCTCCATGCACTTTCCCAGCATGCGCACATCGCCTTTCGATATGGCCGCCACAGCCGAGCACGCCATTGCCATGTTCCTGACGAAATGCTTCATGGGTATGTTCTCCGGTAGGACGCTTCTTGCCTGCTTGGTAGGCATCTCGAAGTTCGGGCACGCTATCACCATTGTCATGTCCACACTCCCCATCTTTATGACATCCACGGGACTGCTTGACCTTATGAGCGTCACACCGCCAAGCATAGAGGGAGCCACGTTGTCGCAATGGAAACCGCTCACCTTAGCTTCTCCCAAAAGGCATGGATATATGAGCTCCTTCTTCGAGAGCATTTCTCCGTAGAGGACGTTCGCCGCATAGCCTCCGGCCACGGCGCTTGCCGCGCTTCCACCCATACCGGATGCAAGGGGTATACCCTTTCTTATCCTCATCTCGATACCACCGGTCGCCCCTACGAGCTTAAGCACCTCGGAAGCAGCGATGCCTGCAGTGTTCTCATCCGGGTCCGTCGGTATTCTGGAGTTTCCGATTATCTCCGTTATTATCACTTTCCTTTCGTCTATCCTCTTGGCCTCCACGACGTCGCCTATGCCGCTCAATGCGATTCCCATCACGTCGAAACCCGGTCCGACGTTCGCAGACGTTGCCGGCGCGAAAGCCTTGACATAATTCATCCCAGAACACCCATTACCGATTTCATGTTCGCATTCACAATCTTCGGCCTGTTTGCGAAGTTTGACTTTATCCCGCTGAGCTTTCCCATGTGATAGTTTATCGTCGCATCCGGGTCCTTGAGCATATTGCCCGTGAGTATGCACACGACCGTCTCGTCTTCTTTTATCCTTCCGCTGACAGAAAGCTTCTTCACGCCCGCGACCGATGCGCATGAAGCGGGCTCCGCCCCTATCCCAGAGCCGTCTATGACGGCCTTCGCGTCCATTATTTCCTGCTCGGTGACCTCTTCAACGAGCCCCCTTGTCCACTTAATCGACCTGACGGCTTTCTCGTAGTTCACAGGCTTGCCTATCTTTATCGCAGACGCTATGGTCTCGGGGTTCTCCATCTCGTGATGTTTTCTGAACCCGTCGGCGTAACTCCTGTATAGAGGGTTCGCTCCATGTGCCTGTATTATGGCAATCCTGGGTATCCTTTCTATGAGGCCCATTTCTAGGAGTTCGTGGAAAGCCTTCCCGAATGCCGACGCGTTTCCGAGATTTCCTCCCGGAACCACTACCCAGTCCGGAACGTTCCAGCACATCTGCTGGAGCATCTCAAACATTATGGTCTTCTGACCCTCAAGCCTGCAAGCGTTAAGCGAATTCAGAAGGTATATCCCGGTGTCGCTGCATGTCTTCTGGACGAGCTTCATGGCATCGTCGAAGTTCCCCCTGACCTCTATGGTCTCTGCCCCGTAGGCGAGAGTCTGGCTGAGCTTGCCGTAGGCTATCTTCCCCTCAGGTATGAAGACGAGCGGATGCATGCCTGCAATCGACGCATAAGACGCCATTGAAGATGACGTGTTACCGGTAGACGCGCAGGCTACCCTTGTCGCACCTACCAGTCTCGCGGTCGTTATCCCCGCAGTCATTCCCCTGTCCTTGAAGGAACCCGTAGGATTCTCACCTTCGTGCTTCATCATGAGCGACTTTATACCGGTGAAATCAGAAACCTTTTCAGAACAGTAGAGGCCCGTGTTGCCTTCCCCCCTCGTGACTATTATGTCATCCTCGGCAGGCAGAACCAGTTCCTTGTATCTCCACACGCCGCTATTGTATGGGGGTCCTGCGCCCTTTCTGCCATCGAAGAGCTTAAAGGAAACGGTTTCCCTCAGCTTCTCGGTGTCATGAATCACGTCGAGAAGCGAGCCACACTCGCATCTGTATATCTTTTCCGTTATGTCGTATTCGTTCTTGCACTTGATGCACCTGAGGCATGTGACCATAAATCCAATTGAATGATAGGATTTATATCTTTTCCCGAGACGGATTCCGCGTCCTGTCGGTTTTTTTAAATTAGCGTAACAAAAATAATTGCTATAAGCGGGGGTCCCCGAGCGGTCAAAGGGGCTAGGTTCAGGGCCTAGTGACTTAGTGTCTTCCTGGGTTCGAATCCCAGCCCCCGCATTATAATCACTTCTTCAGCTTGACGGCAGTTCCGTAGGCAAGGAGCTCTGCTGCGCCCTGCATTATGGTCGACGTGGTGAACCTCACGCACACTATCGCATCAGCGCCCTTGCTCTTCGCATCCTCCACCATCCTATTCACGGCCTCCTCCCTGGACTCGTTCATCATGACCGTGTATCCCTTTATCTCTCCTCCGACGATGGTCCTGAGGCCGGCTATTATGTCCCTTCCTATGTTCCTCGCCCTTATGGTGTTTCCACGGACAAGGCCAAGCGTCTTAGCTACCTTCATGCCCTCTATCTCACTGGTTGTCGAAAGCATCATTCGCATGCACCTCCCTAGTTAACTGTTAAGTATTCCTTAATTTATATTGGAACAGGGAGAATAATTAACTATGAAGAGAGTGCCCCTAGTACCGTTCCCGATAGACAAGGTCCAGAAGATGTCAAAGCCCATAATAGGCATCGGAGAGGTGCTGTCAACGTTCTTCCCCACGATGGGCTGGGACCTCGACCAGGCCGACATGGGAGTAGAGCCAAGGGAGTGGGCATCCATAGCCGCCTTCTCTGCAGGCTTCTACTTCTTCATGCTGTTCTCCGTAATGATACTAGTCACCACTTCCGCCGGGATGTTCGGCCCGCAGGCAATCGGGGTCTCGCTTCTTGTCGGAATTTCCATCGCTGGCGCGAGCTTCTTTTACATAACGATGTATCCGAAGCTCCTTGCAAAGAAGAAGATAAAGAACATAAACGAGAACCTTCCGCACACGCTTCATCACCTCCTAATCCAGATAAGGTCCGGCGTGCCGCTCTTCAACTGCCTCGTCTCGATATCAAAGTCCGGATACGGGCAGCTGAGCAAGGAGTTCGAAAGGGCTGTGAACGAGATAAACACAGGAAAGTCCGAGATAGAGACGATGGAGACGCTTGCAAGAGAGAACCCCTCCCTCTACTTCAGAAGGGTGTTGTGGCAGATGGTCAACGCCCTCAAGTCAGGCGCCGACATAGGGGACACGTTAAAGGAGATAGTGGACAACCTCGCAGTAGAGCAGACCATGTCGATAAAGAAGTACGGCGCGCAGCTCAACCCTATAGCGATGCTCTACATGGTGTTCTGCGTCATAATGCCGACGCTTGGGATAACGTTCCTTCTTG
>CAZGWZ010000050.1:0-7268 GCA_964529545.1 uncultured archaeon | reverse complement strand
TGTCGTGGTGTAGTGGTTAGCATAAGAGCCTGTGGAGCTCTTGGCCCGAGTTCAAATCTCGGCGACGGCCCTCATGCATTTTTATTTCTTCTCATGAAAATAACATGCATGAAGGACAATTACACCAATAAGTCAGACTTCATAAGAGATGCCACGAAAGAGGCACTGAATGACATAAAGGGCGGAGAATACGGGAAGTTCATGTCTGCGGTCGCCGGTACGAGAGTCGGCAGGTATGCGTTGTATCCCGTTTTCTATGGATTGAATGCGATACTGGCAAATGGATGCTTCGACTGTGAAGGCGCTTATCATGGACCGAGGACGAAGCCCGTAGAGGTTTGACGCCGTCTACTGTCTCGTCATTCTCACGAATTCCTGTATGAAGTCGGGCACGGTATGCTTCTTGTATTTCTTTATTCTGTTCTCGCCTAGTACCAGCCTTGATATAGCTTCTGCGGTCAGTAGCGCATCATCAAGCGCGTTGTGCGCGCCCTTCCTCTCCGGGACCCCGACGATCTTGAGTATCAGGTCGAGGCTCCATGGCACACCCGCTGTGAGAGGAGAGACCTCATGAAGCTCTATGGGTTCATTCTTGAACGGCCACTTCATACTGAACTTCTTCAGCTTCTCCTTCAGGAATCCCGTGTCGAACCATATGTTGTCACCTGCAAGCGTCCTCTCGTCTATGGATTTGACCCACTTCAAGAACTGCTTCAGGAGCCCTCTTGAAGTCTGCTTCTTCGGGTCCATTATCTGGTCCAGACGAAAGCCGTTTATCTGCAGGGATACGGGGTCTATGGAAAGGCCCTTCTCCACCTTGCATTCTCCGTAGAACGTGTTTTCTGGATTGTCGAAATCGACAGCTCCTATGCTTACTATGCTGTTTCTGACAGGGTCCATCCCAGTCGTCTCTATGTCCGCCACTATCATATATGGTGAAAAGTTAACGTCTGGTAATAAATTTGAGAATGAGTGCGGGGGCTGGGATTTGAACCCAGGAAAGCACTAAGCTACAGGATGTCTCAAAGGCGCGTTCGTCATCTTGAAATCCGCACTTAAGAACACATATTCTTAAGTCCTGCTCCTTTGGCCAGACTCGGATACCCCCGCGTGTTTGTGTATTTGTCGCGGTTGATTTAAAAAAGCTGGTTTCATTTGTCCGGGAGGAATTTGTACACGTCGTCTCTCGCCTTCTCGCGCTTCTCCTGATGCTCGGTGAGGAATTTTCCGAGCTTCTCGGAGAGTATCTGCTTTAGCTCGCCTGAAAGCATCTTCCCGGATTTGTAATCGTCCCGTATCTTCTCGATTTTCCTGTCGTCAGGCTCGAATTGGGAGTAGAGATACTGGAACGACACGTCCACGTCGGGGTTGCCTCCATGCTTTCTGTGCTCTTCTATAGTTTCCCTTCCCCCGGAGAACGCGTACTTCATTATCTTCTTTCTGACTTCTTTTGGGTCGTCCGTCAGCGCTATGTAGGACAGCGGGTCGGAGCTGGACATCTTGCCACCCTTTAATCCCTTCATGAACTCATGGTACGTCGAACCCGGCGCCTCGAACTTGAAGTCGCCGGACCTGTTGAGCTTAGCGGCGATGTCCCGCGTGAGCTTTATGTGCGGGTCCTGGTCGACTCCGACAGGCACCACAGTCGGCATCTTGCCCTCGAACTCCGGTAGCTGTGGATGGAGTATGTCCGCCACCTGGGCGAACACCGATATTATCTTTCCGGGCGTGAGTTCCCCGTATATCGCCTTCAGCTCGTTCATGGTGACCCTCCTCGAGATTATGCCTATCATCCTGTAGTAGGCGTTGGACTTCACAGCGTCCTTTGACCTCTCGCTCTGGAAGTAGAAGTCGCAGTTATTCGGCTTCAGACCGAGCGCTATGTAGTTGACGAGATACTCCTCTATCGCAATCTTCCTGAGTTCCTGGAACGTCTTGCCCCTCATGTTGTACGCTTCCGTGTCAGCGACGCATATGTATGGCTTTGCCCCGTGCTTCTGGAGGTATATGAACTCGTCTGCGACCATCTTGTGACCGAGATGGAACTTTCCTGAAGGCATGAGCCCGGTGAGCATGACAAACGGCTTCTTGGCTTTCATCCTCTCGGCAATCTTGCCGAAGTCCCTGTGGCCGAATATCACGCCTCTTCGCATGTAGAGGCTTGGCTCAGGCACCTTCTTTATCACATTGGAGAACGGCTCTATTCCGAAGTCCTCCATAAGCCTTCCGTAGTCCTTTACATCCGCCTGCTTCCATGGGTCTATCTCCATTACTTTCTCACCTCAAAATTCTTGACTTCGGTAATGAGCTTCCTGGCCTTCTGGCTCTTCTCGAAGTGCTTCCTCACAGGCTCTAGCATCTTGTTTATGTGAGATGATGTGGCGTTCTTCAGATCCATTGGATGGAGCTTCCCGGATGAGTACAGCTTTGCAAGTTCGTCGTATGAGCCTATGCTCATGCTGCCGCCGAACTTGGCGGGCCTCTCGACCTCGAGGGATTTGAACCTTTCGAATATGATGTATCTGCAGTATTCCATTATAGGATTTTCCTCTACCTTCTTCTCAGGGCAGTACGCCTTTGCTATCTTGTCACGTATCTCCTTTTCGCCGTCGTCCATGAATATGGCACTGTTGGGATTCGATTTGCTCATCTTCATCTCGATGGCTCTTTCTGCTGCGCTGCCGGTGCCTTGCGGCGGCTGTGAGAGCCCCATCAGCATGTGATGGCTGACTATCACGGGCTTCCAGAAACCAAGCTTTGGTCCGACCTCTCTTGCAAGCACGTTCACCTTCCTCTGGTCCATCCCAAGCTGCGTTATGTCGCACTTGAGTTCGAATATGTCAGCTGTCTGCATGCATGGGTAGAGTATCTGGGAAGCCGTCAGCGTCTCGCCTTCCTTCCTTCCCATTATCTGCGCGCATCTTGTAATCCTTTTGACGGTGTTGTTTCTTGCAACCTGCATGACGGTCTTCCAGTATGATTCCTGGCCGAGGAGGTCCGTGGACCTTACGAAGCTTACCTTGGACGTGTCCATGCCGGCGGCCTTCCATACCTCGAGCATGTAATCGCCGGCAACATGTATCTTCTCCAGGTCTCCGCCGAGCTTGTTGTTCGCCCAGCCGTGCCAGTCAGCGACCAGCATCTTGAATTTTACCCCGGCCTTGACCATCTTGTTGATATTTATGGCCCTCAGTATCCCCTGCGCGATGTGCATCCTTCCGGAGGGCTCGAATCCGTCATATGCTATCGGGTGCGTCTTCGTCTGCAGAAGAGTGAGGAGCTCTTCTTCAGTAACTATCTCCTCGCCGACCTGTTTTATGAGCTCGAGCCGTTTTTTCGTGTCCATATGAAAACCTCGCGGTGTAAAGCTTTTATAGTGTGCAGTAGCTACTAAATACTATGGAAACAAGGTCTATTAAATCGTTTACCGATGCAAACTGCGCTGATTCTCTCAGGGAGACCTATCCCATCTAAATCCTTTATGGATTTCACTATTCGTCGGTGTTTCAATGGAAAACGTACGTGATTACTCTATAGAGAAGGGCATGAAGGCAGCGGACTTAGTTAGAAGGCTTTCAGAGTCCGGCTTCCAGGGAAGGGAGATTGGAGAAGCCGTAAGGGTCATAAAGGAAATGAAGAAGAGCAAGGCTACCGTGTTCCTCAGCTTCACGGCGAACATGCTCGCAACAGGTCTTCGTGGCGTGATAACGCAGATGGTGAAGGAGAAGATGGTCGATGTGATAATAACGACCGGGGGCTCTGTAGACCATGACATAATAAGGTCCGGCAAGCCGTACATCCTCGGCGATTTCAATCTCGATGACGCGGAGCTTCACAGGAAGGGCATAAACAGGCTGGGGAACGTGCTCATACCGAGCGACCGTTACATATACCTGGAGAAGTTCGTGCAGAAGCTGTTCTCGGAGCTCGGCGGTAAGAAGAGTTCGTGGTCGCCCAGCGAGATCATATCCGAAATTGGGAAGAGAATGGAAGATACCGGTTCCTTCCTATACTGGGCGAGCAGGAACGACATACCAGTCTTCTGCCCAGGGATAACGGATTCCGCGATAGGGCTCCAGCTGTACTTCTTCAAGCAGGACAACAGGGAATTCGCAATAGACGTCTCCGGTGACATGAGGCTCGGAGACATAGTCGTGAATTCCGAGAAGACGGGTGGTATAATCCTCGGGGGCGGCATATCGAAGCATCACACCATAGGAGTGAACATACTGAGGGAGGGTCTCGATTATGCCGTCTATGTGACCACCTCCTCGCCGTGGGACGGCAGCCTTTCAGGGGCGACGTCGAATGAGGCCAAGTCATGGAGCAAGATCAAGGAGAAGGGAAATACCGCCACTGTGCACGGTGACGCGACTGTCATGCTTCCCCTGATAATCGCGGGTGTGAAGGGATGAGGATAAGCGTCACTTGGGGCACAGGCGAAGGAGAGACGGACATAGCCGCTTTTGACAGTGCCTTATGGGACGCCGGGGTTGCTAATTATAACATAATCAGGCTCAGCTCTGTCATACCGGAAGGCAGCGATGTGGTCGTAGAGAAGGTTGACATGAACAACAAGGATCACGGCCATAGGCTTTACGTCGTCATCGCGGAGGCGTATCAGGATGTTAAGGGCAAGGATGCGGTCGCGGGTCTCGGCTGGGTAAAGGCAAACCACTCGAAAGGCATGTTCGTGGAGAGGGGGGCTGATAGCAGGCAGAGTGCGATGGAGTATATCGAAAAGACCATCAGGTCAATTATTTCCTACAGGCTCGGGGTTCATGGCGAGATAGAGACCAAGTTCGCGGAGAGGAGATGCGACGGAAAGATTGCATGCGCCGTCGTCATCGCTGTATACAAGTCAGAGGGATGGGAATGAATGGCGGTTTCCATGCTTGAGATAATACCACTGGCCTTCCTTTCAGGCTCCCTTGCGAAGATAGCGGATATGTACGCAGATGGGCTTTCCATTGGCAGTCGTGTCTCTTACATCATAGGAGGCATTTACGGCTTCCTGCTGTCATACATGATGGCGTCTTTCCCCGTTCTCTCACCACTGGTCATCGCAGTGGTCCTGGGCGTCCTGCTCGCAGGCAAGATAGACAGCCCCGTCCATTACACGGGCATCGGCTGTATGATTATTTTTTCGATTATCATGGGCATCGGCCCCGTGGACGTTATTCTGGTTTTGTTTTTCCTGTCTATGAGCGCTGCAGACGAGATAGGAAACGACATCGTTGACAGGAAGAGGCTTTCGGGAGTTCTTGCAGTCTTCTTCCGTATGAGGCTTACAATGGAGGTCGGAACCTTCATGATATCACTTTTGACGGGTGAGTGGCTGTTCTTCATTTCAATGGTAGCCGCCGATGCAGGCTACACTTACATGTTCGCATGGACGCCTGTCAGAAAGCTATTAAGAGTTTCCGGACAATGATTGTTATGGAGATGAAATTCCTCGGCGGTGCAAGGGAGGTAGGAAGGTCCTCTGTTCTGGTCAAGACCGGAAAGGAGAAGTTTCTGCTGGATTACGGCATAGAGGTCCAGCACGACAGGAGGCCCATAAATCCACCGCTTGACCTCGATGGCGTCTTCGTGAGCCATGCCCACATAGACCATTCCGGCTTCGTCCCGGGTCTTTACAGCAGGGGCTACACCGGAAAGACGTTCGCCACGCCTGCGACGTTCGACCTTTCGCACATGCTTCTCGAGGACTCGATAAAGGTGCACGGCAAGAGGGGTACGGATGCGGGCTTCACGACTCAGGACATAAAATCCATGGGCAGGCGCGAGAGGATAATGAACTTCAGGGAGCCACAGGAGATAGGCTCAAGCACTGTGGAGCTCATATCCGCGGGGCACATACCCGGGGCGGCGATGGTGTCGATAGAGAGCAGGGGCAAGAAGCTTCTCTATACTGGAGACCTCAAGTTCGAGGCCACTGATTTCATGTTCGGTGCGGAGCCCGATCCCGGCCAGTTCAACGTAATCATATCAGAATGCACGTATTCTTACAAGAATCATCCGAGCAGGGAGGGACTCAAGAAGAAGCTGATATCCATCATAGAGGAGACGTGTCACAATGGCGGCGTCTCCCTTCTCCCGGCGTTCGCTGTCGGAAGGACCCAGGAGCTCCTTGTTATGCTCAAGGACCTGGAGTTTCCGGTATACGTCGACGGTATGGGCATAAGGGCCGCCCAGAGGATAATGTCGCATCCGAAGTCCTTCAGGAGTCCTGACGACCTCAGGGATGCCTTTGCAAGGGCCCGCAAGATAAGGAAGCAGTATGAGAGGAAGAATGCTGTCAACGAGCCGTCAGTCATAATAACCACGGCAGGGATGCTCCAGGGAGGTCCCGTGAGCTTCTACATAGACAAGCTCGCCAACAGGAAGGACTCTGCGATGGCCCTCACAGGATATCAGGTGGAAGCCACTGCGGGAAGGAACCTCCTTGACACTGGCGTGTACGACAACGGGGAGATAAACGTCACGCCGCAGTTCCCCATACATTTCATGGACTTCAGCGCGCATACCGACAAGGCCCATCTGATAAAGTTCTACAAGAAGGTGAACCCTGAGAAGCTCATACTCATGCACGGGGACAGGGCTGAGGAGTTTGCCGAGGAACTCAAGGGGATGGGCTTCGATGCGGCCGCCCCGGAAGCAGGCAATTCCATCACAGTTTAAAAGTCGGCAGGCGATTTACTTCTCATGGCAGAAAAACCGGTTGAGATAGACTGTTCGGTTATGGAGGGTGGCGGTTCCGTAGTGAGGCTGACGTCTGCGCTTTCTATAATGACAGGAAAGCCTGTGAGGATGTACAACATACGGTCAAAGAGACCCCAGCCGGGCCTTCGCAACCAGCACCTCAGGAGCCTCCAGCTCCTTTCTGACATCTGCAACGGGAGCCTTGAGAAAGCAAGGCTCGGCTCAAAGGAGGTCTTGTTCAGTCCGGGAAGAATGACAGAGTGCGAGTTCAGCATAAGGCTTGATACCGCAGGCTCAACAGGGCTTGTCGTCCAGTCGCTCCTCATGGCATCTCTCAAGTCAGGAAAGGGCATCAAGGTTGATATAGAGGGAGGAGCGACGTTTGGCAAGTATGCGCCCCCGCTTCAGTACATCCAGTTCGTCCTGCTTCCGCTGCTGAGGAGGATGGGATATCACGCAGAGATAAACATAATGCGCCATGGCTTCTATCCGAAAGGCGGTGCCCGTGTCAAGGTCGTTATAGAGCCATGCGAGAAGCTTTCCGGGATAAGCATGGTTTCTCC
>CAZGWZ010000049.1:0-7334 GCA_964529545.1 uncultured archaeon | reverse complement strand
CACAGATTCAGGTACTCTTACAGGCTCAGTCTCATAAAGGGACTGGTCTTGAATGGAAGTAAACCGTAACAACTATATCTTTTTTTTTATTTTTTATTTTGTCTCACTTGTCTATATCGTTTTAAAGCGAAGACGTTCATTATTCTACTTATGTGGAAGCAGGTGATAGTCGTCAGGAAAGACCTCAAGCTCTCAAAGGGAAAGCTTGCAGCGCAGGTAGCACACGCGTCCCTGGAAGCATACAAGAAGTCCTCATATGAGTCGCAGTCCGAGTGGGAATCCTGGGGCTCCAAGAAGGTCATAGTCAAGGCCGAGGACCTGAGGGAGATGCTCGAGCTGCAGAAGTCCGCAAGGAAGGCGAAGCTCGAGACCGCGCTCATCAAGGACGCCGGCAAGACCGAGGTCAAGCCCGGAACGGTGACCGCGCTGGGGATAGGGCCGTGCCTCGACGAAGAGATAGACGTGATAACCGGGCACCTAAAGATGCTCTAGTTAAATATATTAAAGTGCAATTCATACTATTCTGGTGGTGATTATGACAGAGGAATCTCAGAAGGCAGCGCAGGAGAAGGCCATAATGTATCAGATAATACAGGCCCAGATGGAGGAGCTCTCAAGGCAGGGCGCGACGCTTGAGGACAAGGCGCTCGAGATGGAGGTCGCAAAGAACGCCCTTGAGGAAGTCGGCAAGGCGGAGTCCGGAAGCGACATGCTCGTGCCCATAGGCGCCGGCTGCTACGGCCACGGAAAGCTCGGGAGCAAGGACAGGTTCATGGTCGAGATAGGCTCCGGACTGGTCTCTGAGATGTCCCTGAAGGAAGCCATAGTCAAGGTAGAGGAAAAGAAAGGCGAGATAGAGAAGCTTCACGGCAGGGTGGAAGCGGAAATGAGAAAGCTCCAGGGCTCGATGGACCAGCTTGGCCTGGAGCTGAACTCCATGATGATTGACAAGGCAAAGGACGTCCCAAAACAGGATGAAGAAGGGGACGATGAAGAGGAAGACGAAAAAGAGGCAAAGAGCAAGAGCAGCGACATAATAGTCGAGTGATCATTCCTCAGGCAGCCTTATCTCCTCGAAGAAGACCTTCTTCTCGTTGACGAGCTCCTTTATGTGCTTCTGCATGGGCGAGAGCTTGGCACCGGCGGCCTTGAACTCGACGAAGACTATTCCCTTGTCGTTGAACTGCACTCCGTCTATCGGGCTTCCGAGGAAGCGGAAGTTCTGGGCATCGTGGGGATATATCGCAAGCAGCGGTATGAACTGCTCGCTCATCTTTCCGTACTTGACGGACATGCTCTGCTTCTTCGAAAGAAGCTCCCTGAAGTCGAGCTTCAGCTCCTGATATGCCCTGTAGAGCAGGAGGAACGCAAGAGAAAGTATTGCGAGTGCGAGAAGCACTATCTCTATCATCTGGCCACCTTGAGTATCTTGAGGAGGTCTGCAATGTCCTCGACCTCGTAGTCCGGCTTTGCGGAATCCTTGCCGGGCTTCTTCCATTCCCCGTACTTGGCATGCACCGTCTTTATGCCAAGCCTTGATGCGCCCAGTATGTCCCTGTCGGGATTGTCACCGATGAATATGACCTCCTGGGGCCTGAGGCCAAGCTTCTTGAGGGCAAGTTCGTAAGGCTCGGGGTCGGGCTTGAGCTTCCCGCCGGCATCGTCCATCGTCACGACGACGTCGAAGAACTCCGTCAGCTTCATCGACGCGAGGCGGAGCCACGCCCTCATCCTCGGGGCGTCGGAGACGACGGCGAGCTTGTACCCCCTTCCCTTGAGCTTTATGAGCGTCTGCATGACGTGCGGGTAAGGCTCAAGGAATGTCGTCTTAACGCGCCTGTAGGCGATTATGCCGTTTGAGAGCATCTTCCACTCTATCCTTCCGAGCGCCTTTGTGAGGAACTCCTGCAGTATGTTGCCGTACTCTATGCCGTAGTCGTCGTAGAGGTCCCAGAGCATCTTAAGCGCTTTCTCCTTCTTCATCGGAAGGCCTGCATCTATCATCGCGGACACGGCCGCATCGACGCTCGTCTTCTTCATCCTCAGGAAGTCCACGAGCGTGTTGTCAAGGTCGAAAAGCACTGCCTTTATCATACAGTTAATGGTTGTAGGGCAGAATAAAATGCTTATGGCCACCGCAGTCTATTTTATTATAATGTTTTGGAGCATCAACGCTGAGCCAAAAGAAGCTTTTAATACAGGTGACCAACATAATATTACGTATGAATGCGTACCAAAACGCCCTTGAGGTGGGTACGTCAACCATACAGCTCGATCCGGGCGATGGCGTATACCGGGGGAAGATCTTCTCCACAGGTAAGGATATGGCGATAATCGACCACAACACTTCTCCGTTTCTGAAGAGCATGATAGTGAGTGGTGTGGTAAACGAAGGCGAGTCTGTTAAGGACAGGTTCATCGTGCTCGACATGAGTAACGTCAGTCAGGCGGATGAGTACGCAATCGGCGTGATATCGCTGTTCGGAAAGCTGTCAAGGGAGAAGGGCTACGAGGCCGCGGTCATAGGTAACGGACCAATACACAATGCAATAGAAGAGAAGTATGCGCACATGGACGTGAACATATTCGACACTATGGATGATATGGCAGAGTATCTGAAGGAACACGGCCACATATGAGGACGTGGCTACCCCTCAAGAAATGCGTATCCGTCGATTCCTGTCTCTTCCTTCATCCTGGCCATGTCTTTCATAAGGCTCCCGCTCACAGGTATCCCCTTCTCCTTCCTCTCGAGCCAGGCGATATGCTCCTTCTCCCCGGCAGTGTATATCCTCTCCTTTCCCGGAGCCTTCCTTGAGTTTCGAAGCGCCCTAAGTATGTCGCCCGTGGTCTTTCTGAAGTCGTCGATGTCCGTGAAGGATGAAACGTCTATTGCCATGAAGAAGTGACCTATCCTGCACGGAGTCTTCTTTCCGTCCTTCATCCCGGATAGCGCCTTGAGGAAACTCCCCTGTTGCAGGGCTGCGGAAAGTATCTCGACCACTGTAGAGAAGCCGTATCCCTTGTGGCCGCCCGTCTCCTCCGTGATGCCGCCGAGGGTCGTGAGCGCGGCCTTCCCTGATGCGAAGTCTTCTAGAAGCTTAACAGGGTCCCTTCTCTCCTTCCCGTCCTCTCCTATGGCAGTCCCTTCGGGAAGAAGCTTTCCCTCCCTCCTGCACATCTCGACCTTGCCCCAGTGGGCAACCGACGTCGCCCCGTCGAACACGAACGGAAAGTCCTCGTCCGTGGGCATCGCAAACGCCATGGGATTCGTGCCTAGCATGTTCTCCGTTCCGAATGTGGGTGCGACCGCAGGCCTGGTGTTCGTGCCGCATATTCCTATGAGGCCTTCCTTTGCGGCCATTATAGAGTAATAACCGGCTATCCCGAAGTGGTTGGAGTTTCTGACAACCGTCATACCCATGCCATACTTCTTAGCTTTCCTTATTGCGATGTTCATCGCCTTCTTCCCGATGGGGTGGCCAAGGCCGTCATGGCCGTCAACGACCGCCGTTGTGGGCCCGTCCCTGACTATCTCGAACTCGGCCTTTGGGTCCACGGTCCCGGCCTTTATCTTGTCGTAGTAGAGATGCTTCATCTTGTTTATCCCGTGGGTGTCTATACCCCTCTTGTGAGCGGTGACAAGGACGTCAGCGCATACGGAGGCGTCTTCCTTCGATACGCCTATGCGAACAAGCACGTCCGTCAGGAAACGCTCCACCTCATCGAATCCGAGCCATCTGGAATCTTCCATCTTAGGTTTTTGAAGCCCGTGATTAAAAAGGCTGTTTCCAAGCAGTTCCATGTCCGGGAATGTTGTACAATGAAAACATATATAAACATCGAACCAAAGATATTATTGTAGATTAAAATGTCCACCCAGCATATGCATTTGGCCAAGAAGTGGTTCTTCACAGATGCAATGCTATTTGGCAATTCCCCAATTAACACCATCGTGACCAGGTGTTACTGATCTTGGGGATGATTCTTTTCTCAAAAAAGATGACCCGAAAATCCTGATTGCGGTATCAAAGGTTCTTGGCTGTTGAGAGCTAATCCTAAATTCAGGTTACTGTAGTGCCCTCTTGGCTTCCGTCCAAATTTTTAAATCCCTTCTCTGCGGCGGGGATCTGTCAGGACGAAGCAAGGCCCTAGGAGCTAAACCCTGCAACCAAGAGCAAAGAAATCGCAATCGTCTGAGCGGAGAATATACACTGATTTCTTGCATCTCTAGTATAATTAGGTCTATCTGCTATTTATTTCTATGCCATTGGTGCATGGCGGCACAATGCCTCAGGAATCCAGCTCCTTTCCGAGGCTCTGAAGCATGCTCATCCCCTTGACCTCTTCCTTTGAGAGGAGCACATGTTTTATCCTGTATCCCTTGAACTTCTCCCTGACGAGCTTCATCCTCTCGATCTGCTGCTTCCTCTTCTCTGCGCAGAAGCTGCAGCGGCTGTTCTCCGGTATTATCTTGTTGACTATTATCTCCCCCACGTTTATGCCGTATTCGCTGAGCGTCTTGAGGGAGCGCTCAGACTCCAGTATGCTCATCTCCTCGGGTATCATGACTATGTTGTAGGACGTCTTCTCCTTGTCCTGCAGGACCCGTCTTGCCTCCTCTATCCTCGCCTTCATCTCGTTGAGCTTATCGAGGTCCACGTCCTTCTCGTCCTCGTCCTTTGTGAAGGGAAGGAGCTTCTTCATCGCGCCTATCATGCCCGAGAACCTCATCCTTATCATTATCATCTTCCCGACCCATGAGTCCATTATCTCCGGCAGCGAGAGGAAGCGGAGCGTGTGGCCTGTGGGCGCGGTGTCGAATATTATGACGTCGTACTCCTTCGACTGCATGTACTGCATGAACTTGTCCATCGCAGCCAGCTCGTCTATCCCCGGGGTCATTCCGACCATGTCGAACGTGTCGCCAAGACCAAGTCCTTTGAGCGCACCCATGCCCTCTATCTTTGGCATTATCTTGTCCTTGTACTCGTCCATGGACTTCTTCGGGTCTATCTCGACCGCATAGAGGTTCTTTCCTATCTCCTTTACGTCACCGCCGATATGAGTCTCGAATGAGTCTGACAGGGAATGCGCGGGGTCCGTTGATATAACGAGCGTCTTCTTCCCCTTCTTGGCCGCGAGCACTGCCGTGGCGGCGGACATCGAAGTCTTGCCGACGCCGCCCTTTCCGGCGAAAAGGTAGTACCTCGTGTCCCTGCTCTTTTTCACAATATCCTTAATCTTCATGAGAATCAACCCCGGCCTGCAAATCATCTCTTTGCGTGTATAGCCTTCGCGAACTTCTTCACCTGTTCCAGCGGGTTCTTCTCGTCCTCTATCTTGGTGCCTATGTGTATGCAGTTGGCCCCCGCCTTTATGAGCGCCCTCGCATGCTCGGGCGTCTTGACCCCGCCTGCTATGACTATGTTTATGTTGCTGTACTTCCTTATCGCCGCCACTATCTCCAGCGGGACGGGCTCAGGCGCACCTGAGCCGGACTCAAGTATGACAAACCTCATGCCCATGTACTCTGCGGCCAGCGCGTAGGCAACAGGCACGTCGGGCTTGTCCCTTGGGAGCAGGTTAGCCTCGCCTACGTAGCCGACCGTCTGGCCCGGCTCGAAGACGAGATAAGCTGTAGGAAGCGCCTCGATGCCGTACTTCTTGACGATTGGCGCGCCAAGCGACTGTGCGCCTGTTATCCAGTATGGGTTCTTGGAATTCAGAAGGCTCATGAAGTACATTGAATCGGCATGCGATGTGATGTTACCGATGTTTCCCGGAAAGAGATGGAGAGGTATGGATGTGCTCTCCTTTATCATCTTCGCCATGAGGTCCAGCGTCTGGCCCTGGGCACCGATGGAGCCGCCGAGCATTATCACGTCAGCGCCTCCCTGCTCCATTATCTTGGCAAGCCCGGCTCCCTTCTCTGGAGTGTGCTTGTCGGGATCTATGAGTCCCATGAAGACGCCCCTGCCTGAAGAGATCAGAGAATCCATGTGCTTTTCGACTTTGCCCTTTCGTATCTTGTAGCCCTTGCGCGGTATTATCCTGCCTACGTACTTGCGCACCTTTCGGTCCATTGTATTAAATTGGCCCCAAGTTTTTAAATGTACCCTCGGGATAGTTTTATCTATGCTGCTTGTAACGGGAGCGACCGGTTTTGTGGGAAGCAATCTCGTGCCGGCGCTGGTGAAGAAGGGGTACGAGGTCAGGGCGCTCTGCCGCTCGCATGACGATGCGGACTCTCTTCCGAAGGGCGTTGACATATGCATAGGGGACGTCACAAAGCCAGGGACACTTGGAAGCGCCCTCCGCGGCGTTGACACCGTCATCCATCTTGCGGGAATGGTATCATACAGCGAATCCAAGGAGGCGCTCTTCAGGGTGAACGCGATAGGCACTAAGAACCTGCTTGCCGAATGCCGTGATGTGAAGAGGTTCATACTCTCATCGAGCGTGTCCGTATACGGCGAGATACGCGGAGAGGCCGGCGAGGACTATCCGCTGACGCCGAGGACGAGTTACGGGGAGTCGAAGGCCAAGGCCGAGCAGTTCGTGGAGGGTTCGGGCATAGAGAACGTGATACTCAGGATAGCTCCCATCTACGGCGAAGGGAGCAGCAGCTGGAGGAAAAACCTCGGGCTGCTGGAGAAGGGATTCCCGGTGCCAAGCACCAATAACCTCACGCATGTCGTCCATGTAAGCGATGTGGTCCAGGCTTTCGTGAAGTCCGTAGAGAAGGGGCGCGGGGTGTACAACATTGCAGGCAAGAGCCCGATGAAGTTCACGGAGTTCGCAGAGACTCTCCTTAAGCTCCTCGGCAGGAAGCCTAGGAGGATGCCGTTCTTCATGGTGAAGGCGGTGGCATCGTTGATGGGCATGGGGGCGTACCTTGACGTGCTCACCATGAACAGGAACTACAGCATAAGGAAGGCGCGCGAAGAGCTGGGCTACGAGCCGAGGGCGCTTTTTTCAAAGGAAGTTAAGCGCATGCTGGTCTGGTACAAAGAGACTGCTTGATGCTGTTTATGGATGAAATTTGACCCCATGCGTTCGGTTTTAGTGATTTTTTGTCACTAAGCACTCCTTAATATTTGCATCGAAATAGATAGCTAGCGTAAACATTTATAAGTCAGAAAGACATAGTCTTATTGAAAATCTCTATCGGGAGGTAAATATTATGGCAACAAAGAAGTACTATGAGATGAAAGCGGGCGGAAACAAGCACGTCTTTACCGGCAAATCTCCCAGACAAGCCGCACTCAAGGCAGCCGCAAGGGGCTTTGGTGACATCAAGCTCAGGGAGAGGGGCAGGAGGAACAAGGACG
>CAZGWZ010000048.1:0-7599 GCA_964529545.1 uncultured archaeon | reverse complement strand
GCAGAGAAAGGGTCTGGCACGAGCTATGGCCCAGGCTTCAACGTGAAGAAGTCCGGAGATGCGACCGTGCTCCTCGTTGGATACCCCTCTGTCGGCAAGTCCACCCTGCTGACAAGGCTCACCAAGGCCAAATCCAAGATAGGCCATTACGACTTCACGACGCTGGACGTAATCCCTGGAGTGCTCGAGCACAACGGCGCCCTCATCCAGGTCCTTGACGTCCCGGGCCTGATAGCAGGCGCCGCAAAGGGAGCGGGTAAGGGAAGGCAGGTGCTCTCGGCCGTCAGAAGCGCGGACCTTGTGGTACTGATTCTTGACGACGTAGACCAGCTGGAGCCGATGAGAAAGGAGCTATACCGCGCGGGCTTCAGGCTGGACACGCACCCTCCCGACGTGAGGGTCGTGAAGAAGGACACGGGCGGCATACAGGTCAACATCGCGGTCAAAAGACCGAGGCTCACGAAGGATGCGGTTATGAGCGTCCTTAACGAGTTCAAGGTTCACAACGCGGACGTCCTGATAAGGGAGAACATAGACGAGGAGCAGCTGATAGATGCCATGATGAAGAACAGGGTATACGTCCCGTCCCTTGTCGTCCTGAACAAGATTGACAAGATAATGGACTTCAGCAGGATAACAAGGGACATCGTGAAGATATCCGCCGAAAGGGGGGAGAACATAGACGACCTCAGGCAAGCCATATGGGGAAAGCTTCACCTGATAAGGCTATACATGAAGAAGATTGGCAAGGAGCCGGACATGGAGGAGCCGCTGATAGTGAAGGATGGGACGACCGTGTTCGGCGTCGCGAGGAAGATACTGCGCGGCCAGGAGAAGTACTTCAGGTACGCGCGCATATGGGGCCCGTCAGCGAAGTTCCCCGAGCAGAAGGTCGGCGCAGAGCACCGTCTGAAGGACGGCGACGTTGTAGAGCTGCACGCTTAGGCAGGTTTGAGTTTCCCGTCGTCTGGTATGGGGCATATCCGTACTTATTCAGCTTCCTGCACAGCGCCGCATAAACTCTCCCATCATCGTAGTTTGCGCCTGAAGGATGGAAACCGCATGCAAGAGAGACGTGCCTGGAGTCAGCGCACGGATTGCCTGTAACGTTTACCGGCTGGGGGATGCTGGACCTTCTGAATTTCATGATGACTCTTTATTCCTAAGATTTTTATTATGCTCATCGCCAGGACCGAAAAGACTATAAACAACAAATGCATAAACTTGTTATGCCAATGCAGAGACAGACGGCAATCCGCGCAAGGATAGTTGACATAGTGAGCGGCGAGTTCGTGAAGAAGGAAGGAATGGAACCAAGCTACGTCGTGACGCCCGGCAAGGAGAACATATCAAGGGCGAAAATCGTCGGGACGATCGTCGGCAAGTTCGACTCAGATGACGGCAACTTCTCATCAGTAACCATAGATGACGCCACAGCGACCATGAGGGCCAAGCTCTGGAAGGAGGTCGACCTCCTAAAGAACGCAAAGGAAGGCCAGCTCGTAAGCCTCGTCGGAAAGGTGAGGGAATACGAAGGGGAGATATACATGGTCCCGGAGATACTCACGCAGGTCAGCCCTGACGAGGAGACGCTCGCAAGGCTAGAGGTCCTGAGGAAGATGAAGACAAGGGTCTCGCCAACGGCTGCATCAGCACCCCGTCAGGAGGCAAGGCCCCCCGCTCCAAAGGCAGCGCCTGAAGCAGAAGAGGCGCCTAGCACGCATCCAGAAGAGGAAGATTCCGGGAATGCCCAGCCATTGCAGACCGCCGGGAGCCAGGCAGACGTTCACCCGAGGAAGAAGGTCATGGACATAATAGAGGAGAACCCCGACGGCATCAAGTACTCGGACCTGGCCCGGCAGGCAGGTATCCCGGAGGACGTTCTCGAGAACGTAATAAACGAGCTCCTCGGAGAGGGCGTCTGCTACGAGCCCCTGCCGGGAAAGATAAAGAAGATATGAGCTTTCTTCGCAGTCTGATCTAAGATAAACGCACTTATACGGATTTCTAGGAATTCTTGAGCTTCTCGAGCTGCACCGAGCCGCACTTGGGGCACACCTTCGTTGCCGGCTCCATTATCATGGGCTTTCCGACCCATCCGCACCTGCACGCAAACTTTGCCATAACAAACATCTTTCATTCAGGCATTAATATAATTTTGCCATTCATTTTATAATTATGTCTATTTTCGACTGGCTGGTGAAAAAGCCCGCAGACCAGACGCTTAAGAAGAAGGAATACGAGAAGGTCCTTCCAAGGCTCATACTGAAGGCAGAGAGGAGCAGCAAGAAGGGCGACTATGCAAACGCGGCCTGGATATACCAGAGGGTATCAGTCCTTGCGAGAAGGGCGAAGGAATGGAGGGACGGCATGGAGTATGCTGTCCTCGCTGCGGAGATGAGCGAGAGGGAGGGCAGCAGGTTCAACGTCGGATGGTCCTACAGGTCAGCGGCCCTGGCGGCGAAGGGCGCGGGAGACCTTGAGAAGACGATCGAATACTCGATCCTCGGCGCAGAGAGCTTCAAGGAGACTGGAAGCATATACGCGGCCAAGTGGTGCTACACCACTGCAGCAGAGGCTGCGAAGAAGTCCGGGAAGGGAAACGACGCGATAAAGCTTTACGAGAGGTCCAGGGACATAGAGGAGGACGACGACACGGAAAGCGAGATAAACAGGCTCAAGCATTCCATATCGCATCCGAGAGTCGACCAGTACCCAGACAAGAGCGAGGTCGTAGAAGGTGACGAAGTAAAGTTCGAGGTAGTCGTCGAGAACCACGGCAAGGATACGCTGACGAGCATACTGGTGGGCGACAAGGACGCGAGGATAACGCATGAGATAGAGAAGCTGAAGCCCGGAGAGGTGAGCATCTTCGAATACAGCGCCAAGGCCAGGGCAGGCGTCACAGAATCTCCCTATAACTTCATAACATGGAAGGACGGCAAGGGCGACATGATGGACTGCGAGCTCGTCCCGGCTTCAGTGGCCGTCAGGCCAAGGATAGAGATAAAGCCGGGCATAGTCCCTTCCCCCGTGGCAGGGAAGGCGTGCAAGCTCGTCATAATGATAAAGAGCCACTCGGCTGTGGCGCTCAGCGACATAAAGATAGACCTCGACTTCGGCGAAAGCATCGATGCCCTTCATCCGGGACCGAAATCGTTCGAGAGGCTGGAACCGGGAGAGGAGTACGGAGCGAACTGGAGCATCAGGATAGGAATCCCGGGAAGGCATATGATAGCGCAAGGGAAGGTGACATTCAGCGACGAGGGCGGCACGGAGTTCGAGGAGAGGATAAGGGAGATAATCGCAGCCGTCTCTTCAGGAGAAAGCCCAAAATAGATGCTAATGCAAGATAAAGGTGGGAAGCGATTTTATGAGTGCAGATGCTATGGACGCGCTTGAGGCCATGGAGAACATGCTGCCATCCTACAGCTATGCGGATATAGACAAGATGACGGATACCGACAGGAAGGTAAGGGACGTGCTCGTGTCAGACCTGATGGAGATAAAGGAGCAGATGTTCCACGTGGTTCAGGTGAGCTACGAGCTGAGGCGCGACAATCTCAGCCAGGCAGCAGAGCCCATATGGGATGAGATGTCGAGCCTCCTGGCAAGAGTGAGGGCGAGCAGGCTCTGCGAGCACAAGGACAGCAAGGGATGCAAGCTCTGCATGGAGGGCGTGGAGAGGAACATCCTGAAGGTCGTCATAAAGGACAAAGAGCTCGTGTCATCCGTGAAGAGCATAAAGGCTGCTTCGAGGATGCTTTACAGGTCCCTGATGGAGAAGGGGATGGAGAAATACTTTATTAGAAATCTGGACAAAATTAAAACTGGGGTTGAAGAGATAAACACGCTCCTCGAAGAGAGGGCGTCTTTGGTGAAGGTGGTGAAATGAGCGAATGGATTGAGGCAAAGGAGAGCGCAAAGAGGGAGTCGCAGGCGCTAGGCAAGGTCGTGAAGCCCTACAGCTACAAGGACCCAAAGGATGCCGAGAACACAGACATGGAGATACGGAGGGTCGCGGCGAAGCACATACACGGCTCAAGGGACATTGTATTCCCGATGATAGAGAGTTCGTACCTCGAGAAGGAGTTCAAGAACGTGACGGCTCTCGAGGACGTCATGCAGTGGCTGGAGGTATTCATTCTTGAGATGGAGCTGAAGCTCGTATGGAACAGCGAGGCCGGCTACAGGCAGTTCAGGAGGCTCATAAAGTATGATGCAGAGCTCATAAGGATGGCGGTGAAGCTCGAGTCCGACGTGAGGAAGATGATGGAAGGGGCCAAGAAGGGGAGCGGCAGGAAGGCCGTCGTCAAGAGGTGCGCAGAGATAAAGTCGGGGATATCAGACCTCATGCTTGTTTTCAAGAGAAGAAGGCACTCCCTCGGGGGATGAAATGGGAAGAAGCGGGATTGATGATAAAGAGAACTACCCCGAGGCAGAGGTCGCAAGAAGAAGGTTCGAGATGGAGCTTGATGAGAGAAGGAAGGGAAACGAGAATGCCATCGACGAGATGCTCTCCGGAAAGGACAGCGAGTTCTGCAGCAGGTGCGGGAGCGTCGTCATAGAGAGAAGCGGCTGGGGAGGAAAGTGCATATGGGAGGACTGCAGGAACGTGCTCTGCAGCGAATGCTTCGACGTGAGCAAGCTGAGGTTCTGCGCAGCGCATTCATCCGGTAGCCGGTCCGGGCCAAAAAGGGCTGAGCGGAACAAAGAAGATGACGACAGGGCTGGCGACATCGGCGCCGGCCTGAAGGCCGTGCTCGACGAGCATGAGGAAAGCAGGAAGGCCAAGATACGGTACTACTCTTCCGAGTATGCGAGAAGGCTCCGCAAGAGGATGGAGGACGGGGGCCCGATAGACTGGACGCGCTACGGCCACATAGGCTCTCCTAAGACGATTCACGAGAACGCCGGAGGCGCATACGTAACGAGGATAACCGATAAGAGATGGTTCAGGAGCAGGGTCGCGCTGTCCGTATCCGTCGTGCCATACGATGCGAGGATAGAAAAGGACATGAGCTCCCTGAACGCGCTCGTCCACAAGGCCGCGAGGAGGGGCGGCGGATACGCCCTCGTTGTCCTCGTCTCTGACGGCTCCTCGATGGAAGTGATGAACTTCGTCAATAAGTTCAGCGACGATTCGGTCTCGCTCTATCTCTCCGAGCCGAGGAAGGGCCACCTGAACTTCAACATAAGGGACCCGCTCACCGTGTCATACTCCGAGTGGTTCGGCGAGAAGAAGTATCCGAGGAACTTCCGGGAGAAGCTGAGGTCTCTTGGGGACCTCTCATCAGGAAGGAGGATCGTCTCCGAGAGCATTGTCGCAAGGGAGTTCGGCTTCAGGGGAAGGGACGTGCCCGGGATACTCGGTTCCTGCGGCTTCCTTGAGCAGGTGAAGGACACCGACACGTACATAGTCAAGTGACGCGTCAGCTGCAGCAGCAGTGGTACATCGTGCCTTCCAGTCCTCCGGGAGTGCAGTCGGTCGTCTCTCCTATGTCGGCCTCGTCTGCATTGCACGGATGGGCGCCGGGTATCACGGCCGCTGTCCTGCACGCGCTGTTGGCATATCCGTTCATCGCGCATGAGAACGAGCACGTCGAGAACTTGTAGAAGGCGAGTATCATCGCTATGACGAATATGACAGCGACAATCAGCATGATCTTCCTGTCCATTAGACAGTATTTGTCGGTAAATTCTAATAAATCAGCGGAACTCGTCCAGGAAGTTCCTGCAGAGGGTTCCTATGTCCTTCGAGTAGCCGCCCTCGAGCGCTATGAAGGTCGGCAGGTTGAGCCCCGACACCATCTTCCCCATCTTAGAGTATCCCCTGGCCGTGATCTTCTGGCCTGCGAGCGGGTCCTTCTCGTAGGTGTCGAACCCCATTGATATCGCGAGCAGATCCGGCCTGAACGCCTGCACTGTCATGATGGCCTTCTCTAGCGTCTTCATGTACTCGTCCTCGGAGGTCTCGGGAAAGACGGGATAGCTGTAGGTGTTCTGCCTGGACTTGAACCCAGACATGGGATAAAGGGGCAGCTGATGTATGGAAACGTATACTATGCCTTCCTTTCCCAGGAATATGTCCTTGGTCCCGTTTCCGTGATGGACGTCCAGGTCCAGTATGGCAGTCCTCTTCCCAAGCTTCTTCACAGCTATCGCCAGGTTGTTGAAGTAGCAGAAGCCCTCCTCGGTCTCTGTGCCTGCATGGTGGCCGGGAGGCCGTGTGAGCGCAAAGGCCAGGTTCTCGGATGCCTTTATCGTCACGCCCGCCGCGAGGAGCGGATACTTGACATCTATCCTCGGCGTGTCCATGCTGCCGTAGTTTCCCTTCGATATCTTCTCGTAGTGCTCCTTTGTGTGGACTAGAAGTATGTCCTCTTTCGTGGCGGGGCCGGCGTCCATGAACCTGTAACCCGCAGCCTTCAGCTCGTCGCGTATCAACCTCACCCTCTCGGGACTTTCCGGATGGCCAGGCGTGTCGTAGGACAGGCACTCGGGGGAATATACAATCCTCATAATTAATTACATGCGAATGGGATAATTATATTATGTCCTTTAGATTCAGGCTGAAGATATACAGGAAAAACGTCAGAAAATCCATTCTTGCGATCACTGACGCCGTTATGCACCGCATAAGGCACACGCCGAGCAGGAAGTACTGCGCATACTACGTCAGGATGAAATGCGGCAAGCTGAGAAGGCACGCGAGGTATCTCTTTGAGGACGCATGGTTCCGGATGAGAAAGTGGTCAAGGCATACGGAGGCAATACTGTTCGGGGCTCTCATACTGCTTGCCGCCGCCATGCTGCTCTCCTCGGGAGGGGAGAGCATGCTGACGTCGCTGATGGCGCTTCTGATACTCATGCTCACGGTGGTGATATACTCCCAGCTCAAGCTGCAGAAGAGGATGATAAGGCAGTACGTGCCCGTCATAGAGAACGTGAGGATAAGGAAGTGCCAGCTCTATTCGGACACCGTGAGGATGCTGAACCTGTTCTCAGCGCCTGACAAGCTTAACGAGATCAGGAAGGTCGTCAACGTGAAGATAGGCTATGACATAGTAAACGACAGCTTCTCGCCGATATCGGTGGAAGGCGTCTCGCTCTCGCTGAGGCTGAAGGGAGGCACCGTCAAGGACCTGCCGTCGTCGGTATCAATCCTCGACGTGGAGCCGAAGAGGACGAACGGCACAGAGGTGGGCTTCAGGCTGGAAGAGCCGGTAAGCTTCGAGGAGATAGAGTGGCTCGAGCTCGAGATAAAGGGCAACTGCAAGAAGAAGGTGAGGGTGAAGCCGCACCTCTACGTTAACATATCGACGCGGGACGACAAGCCCAGGTCCATATTCGAGCCTATCGAGAAGTTTGCGAAGAGGCAGGAGTTCGCAGACGGCGGGATAAGGCTCTTAGAGCAAAAGCCGCGCAAGAAATGAAATAGGCCGCAAGAATTGCCTTCCGGCGATAAACATATATAAGGAAACCGAATCAACTATATAATTGATAAATTATGGCAATGAAAGCACAAGCAGCAATGGAGTACTTGATGACCTACGGTTGGGCCATCCTGATTGTCATCATTGTGGCTGCGGCATTGTA
>CAZGWZ010000047.1:0-7657 GCA_964529545.1 uncultured archaeon | reverse complement strand
CTCGGGGTCATGGGACTGTCGCGGAGGATGGCAGATAATCCAGTTCAACGCGAGCCTGGATGGAGAGGGCGCCACGAAGATCAGAAGCATTCTAATCGCAAACGGCTTCGAAAACGATGGTGAACTGGTTCTACCATTCACCGGCGCCACTGCCGGCGGAAGCGTTAGCATAGATACAACTTACAGCCACGACGGAGATTACAGTTTACGTCTGGACTCCGCAGACAACGAGAAAAGCTTTGTGACACCGGATAATGGCGAAGGCGCAGAGGTGTTCGCCGTCACAAAAGGTCCAGTCATCGTCAACCTCACTGCATGGAGCTATACCACAGGAGGCACGACAGGTTATATGAGCATCTTCTGCCTGGGCGAAGATTACCGTTGGTGGGACCATGGGTTCCAAGATGAATACTCAAGCAGAGGCTACACGACAACACCGAACCAATGGGAGCAACAATGGGTAAGCCACACCTGCGACGAGACAGTCAGCTACATCAGTGTACGCCTCGCAGGGCAAGCGGGGCAAACCAATTGGTACGACGATCCAGTGATTACCGTCCTTTCGGGAGAAGGTGTGTTCAGTAATGGCGTTGTTGTCGGCGGCTGCGAAGACGATAATGATTGCGACGATGATAACGTTCTCACTGCTGATAGCTGCGACGCTGGTAGCTGCGCCTACACTTCATTATGCGTCGCTGACGGTACTTGCCACCCCGGCTGCGGATACCCCCAAGACTCCGATTGCGACCAGTGCATTACTGTAGCAACCTGTCCGCAAGGGAACAGCTGCCAAGAAGCGAGTTGCGCCGGTACACCGACCAGGTGCTCATTGACCGCCATAACTGCATGCACAAATGACGATGGCTGCTGCCCGACAGTATGCGACTACCAGACGGACAACGACTGTCAAGAGCCGGGCACGGGACCGCAGCTGAGAATCAGCGACAATAACCGCTACCTCGTCGACGAGAACGACGAACCGTTCCTTTTGGTCGGTGATACCGGCTGGGGGCTATTCGTGTACCCCAGCAGGGAAGATGCATACATGTATCTGCAAGAAAGAAGCGAAACCGGATTCAACGCGATTTCCATTTCGCTCATCTCAAAGCAGGGTGCTATCAGTGGCAGCAACCACTACGGTGAACTCCCGTTCACGGGTGGTATGTTCACAGGCACGCCAAACGATGCCTACTTCGAGAACGTTGACGCTATCCTTTCCTCGGCTGAAGACCAAGGACTCGTGGTCTTACTGTTCCCTCTCTGGCTGGGGTGGATATGCGGCAGTAACTACGGCTGGTGCCAGGAGGTACAGGCTGCAAGCGAAGGCGATATGCTCTCGTGGGGACAGTATATCGGAGAACGCTATCAAGATTACGACAACATCATATGGGTCATGGGAGGGGATGTGTCCCCGGATGATAGTCATGTGAGCAATCCTACGACTTTCAGGAGAAAGTTTGAGAACGTCGTCGAAGGCATCAAACAGTACCAGCCTGATGCACTGTTCAGCGTCCATAATACAAGAGAGTCGCTTGCGGTGGATGAATGGCCGGATGCGGACTGGCTTAACCTCAATGACATCTACTCATCCACGCAGAGTGTCGCTCCTGATGCGAAGGATGCATACGAGCTTCTCCCTGCGATGCCGTTCTTCCTTGTCGAGGGCTACTATGAGAACGAGCATTCCATGACCGGAGCGGAACTACGTTCACAGATATACGGAACTATACTCTCGGGAGGTACCGGGCACATCTTCGGCAACTGCCCGATGTGGAATTTCGCTAATCCACTGAAGAGCAGCTATTGTGACGATACAGACAAGAGTTGGGAGGAATGGCTCGATAGCACCGGGACACAGGGAACGATTCACGCGAAGAACCTTTTCATGTCAATGGACTGGTATACGCTCATCCCGGACCTCGACCACGATGTGCTCAAATCAGGTTACGGTACCCTAGGTCAAAGGAACTACGCAACGGCCGCGCATACATCGGACGGGTCGACCATAGCGGTATACACACCGGTCCAACGGACCATGACTGTAGATACAACGATCCTCGCTGGAAACACAGCTCATACTCGTTGGTACAATCCAAGGGATGGTACATATACCGACATGGGAACCTCGGCGCAGTCCTCGTCTGTGGCGTACACGACGCCGACAACATCAGGACCTGATTGGGTGCTTGTGATAGACGATGCTGGTGCCTCTGCTTGATTTATCGACACTTGGAAGAACTAGTCTTTCTTGTAATCCGCGCAAAGGAATTCTTTTGTGAACGTGAGGCACTTGACCGGGCATATGTTCACGCATTCTCCGCAGAACGTGCACCTGAAGAGGAAGTAGTCTATCTTCCTCTCCTTCTTCCGCATGACGACCGCCGCTGCCGGACAGACCTGCGTGCATAGCCCGCAGCCTATGCACTTCTTCTCATCGTATGCTATCCTTCCCCTGAAGTCCTCGGGCACCTCTACAGGCGGGTTTATCTTTGCCTTTCCCTTTCCTACCTGGTCGAGAAGCTTCGTGACCGATGACGGAGCGTGCTTCACTGGGAAGAGGTTAGTGAACGTCTTCCTGAATAGCTGCTTGAAAAGCTCGAGCTGCATCGTAATCATGTCACATCACCTTCAGGAATATATCCACTCCTATCAGTAGAAGGCCGAGAAGCGCCACCATGGTCGTGTAGCCCCAGTACACCTTTACGACCTGTGTTATCCTGAACCTCGCGACGGCAACCCTTATGAAAGTCGAGGAGAGGAATATCACTATGAAGAGCTTCAGCAGGAAGAATGCAGCGTTAAGCATCACTGAGAGTATGAACGCCGTCGCACCCTGGGAGGCGGATGCGGGCATGAGCGCCTGAGGCATGAAGAGTCCCACGAGAAGTGATCCTATCGCAACCATCTTGACTGCGCTTGCGATGTAGAACAGGCCGAGGTTCCTTCCGGAGTACTCCACCAGGAGCCCTCCGCATATCTCGGTCTCTGCCTCCGCGGAGTCGAACGGTATTGCGCCCAGCTCTCCCGTGGTCACGAATATCATCACTATGAACAGAAGGGCGATTCCGGCCATTCCCGCCGGTCCTGCCAGGCCCCATAGGCCTGCGTCCATTATGCTCGACATGAGGAACGGGCTCGCTCCGACGGTCGCGCCTGACATTGACGTGAGCCATGCGAGAGCCACTATGGTGACCGCGAGAGGGAACTCGTAGCTTATCATCGTGACCATCTCCCTCTGGGCGCCTACGGTTGCGTATGGCGAGCCTGAGGCGAAGCCTCCCACGACGAGCGCGAGCGATGGTATTATGAGAAGGTACAGCACCACTATGAGGTCTCCTTCCGCGTTCAGCACGGGATTGAGCCACATGAAGGGTACGTACATGAGAAGCATTATTGACGAGAGCAGCGCGACGACCGGCATGAGGCTGAATATCCATCCGACCGCGTTCTTCGGGACGATGCTCTCCTTCATCATCAGCTTCTTCAGGTCCCAGAATGGCTGCCTTATGGGCGGGCCTACCCTTGCCTGCATCCTCGCGGCAAGCCTCCTGTCTATGCCCTTGTATATCAGGCCTATGAATATGCTTATGGCTACTATGAGCGGCATCACTGCAAGTCCCTGGATGAGAGTCTCCATCACTGTGAAAGCCTCCTTCGTATCTCCCTGGTCTTCTCAACCGACAGCTTGTGCAGTGCTTCCTTGTTCAGTATGCTCTGGTTCTTGCCTGCGACGACTGCCCTGTTCGTGCATGACATGCATGGGTCTATCGATGCCGCGATTATCGGTATGTCAGCTATCTGCTCGCCCATGAGCATCGGAACCCATGAGAGCAGGTTGTTGTACGTCGGTGCCCTCACCTTCCATGAGTACGGCGAGCTCTCGCCGACCATCTTTACGTAGTGAATCACCTCACCCCTCGGTGCTTCGTGCCTTCCCAGCGCCTCCCCTTCGAACGTCTTCATCTCCGCGAGCAGCTTCGGGAGCTTCGTCTCGTACGCTATCTCGCCCTTCGGGAGGTTTTTCACGCAGTACTGTATTATGTCCGCGGACTGCTTGACCTCAAGGAGCCTCACGATTATCCTGTCGTACACGTCCCCGTGTATCCTGTCCCTCACGGCATTTGGAAATATCGGCTCGAAGCCGAAGTCCTGGTAGGCGCCGTAAGCTTCGTCCTTTCGGACATCCTTCTTCACTCCGGATGCCCTGGTCGTAGGCCCGACAGCGCAGGTCTTAAGGGCGTCCTCCTTGGTGAGTATGCCCGTATCAACCGACCTGGACTTGAGGACCGGATCGTTTAGGAATATCTTTCCGATCTTGTCGAAGGCGTCGTTGTAGTACTTTATGGTCTCGAGGACCCTCGGCACCTGCTTCGGCTGGATGTCCCTTCTGACACCACCGATGGTTATTATGGCCTTGGTTATCCTGTTTCCGGTCAGGTATTCTATCGTGTCCATCACGTTCTCCCTGAGCTTCCACGTGTAGTGCATGAGCGAGTCGAACCCGAGCTCGTGCGCAGCGACGCCTGCCCAGAGTATGTGCGAGTGTATCCTCTCCAGCTCCGCCATTATGGTCCTTATGTACTCGGCCCTCACAGGGACCTCGACGTTGCCGATGGCCTCGACAGCCTTTGAGAATGCGAGGCTGTGGCAGATGTTGCAGATGCCGCATATCCTCTCTGCGATGTACAGTATCTGTATGGGGTTCCTCCTCGTTCCTGCCCATTCTATGCCCCTGTGGACCTGGGAGAGTTCGAAGTCCACCGCGGTCACCTTCTCACCGTCGATCTTCATGTTGAGCTTCACCGGCTCCTTGAGCGCCGGGTGCACGGGACCGACGGATATGCAGTACGAGCCGTCTCCCTTCTCGATGTCGTATTGCTTCTCTTCTTTCATTCGCTTCCCCTCTCTTGGATGTCCTTTACCAGCTTGTGCGGCCCCTTCTCGTCCCTTCTCCACGGATACACGCCCTTTGGGAACGTCCCGTCCAAAAAGAGCCTCCTCCCGTCCGGTATCTTCAGTATCCTGACGCCCAGCATCTCCTGCATCTCGCGCTCGGAGATTATCGCGGCCGGTACGAGGCCGGTTATGGTGTCTATCGTGAGGTCCTTCTTCGGGATCCCGACCTTTATGTTCACCGATGTCTCGCCGTTCCTGACGCCGTAGTTGACCATGAAATGGTATATCATCTCCACGGACTTGCCCATGTCGTATCCGGAGCACACCGAGAAGTGCGGGTCCGGATACTTCTCGCATAGGTATGATACGGCATCCAGGAGGTGCTTCCTGTCAACCCTGAACCATACCCCGTGGACCGACATGTCCTTCTTCCGCATCTTGAACACCTTCTCTGATATCCTGCCCTCCGTGAGCTTCGCCTTCAGGGCCGCCTTGAATCCGTTTAGTATGCTTTCCGCAGTCATCACTTACCACCTATCTCCTCGAGCTTCTTCCATGCCTTCACGACCCCGTCGATTATGGCCTCAGGCCTTGGCGGGCATCCCGGGACGTAGACAGTTACAGGCACTATCTTGTCAATCGGTCCCACGATGTTGTAGGACCCATAGAAGACTCCGGTAGTGTTGCCGCAGTTTCCGATGCACATGACCACCTTCGGGTCGGGCGTCTGGTCGTATATCCTCTTGAGCTTGTCCTTCATGTCCCTCGTCACGGGTCCTGTCACGAGCAGCACGTCCGCATGCCTCGGAGATCCGACGAGCTTTATGCCGAACCTCTCCACGTCGTACCTCGGCGTGAGAGCCGCGACTATCTCTATGTCGCAGCCGTTGCATGAACCGGTGTTCACGTGGAACACCCAGAGCGACCTGTTTATGTCCTTCAGCTTCATACCATGCCTCCGAGCACGAGCGTGCACAGCACTATTACGAGCAGCAGCACGAACGAGTACACGTAGTCGTTTATGATGCCCGTGTGCATCCTCATGAGCCACCTGTAGTACCTCTTGAGCGCCTCCGTGAAACCCCAGTAGAGGTTTCCGGGAGCGATGTTACCCTCGGGCGGCCTTCCGCCGGAGAAGAAGGCAACCGCCTGCTCGGTGCCCTTCTTGTAGCCCTTCTTTCCGGCCGACCTTATTACGTACACGATTATGGCCGCAACAATAAATATCGAAAGCCATGCAAGAGGCGACCAGGTGCTCTCTATCGCCGATGCGGAAAGTATCTGCTCTATCATGGCAGCACACCCCCTATGTAAGCCTGCGTGTCAAGCAGCGCATCGACTGCCGGCGTTATCAGCGTGTCGACCGTCGCCTGCGGGAACAGCCCTATCGCTATTATCATGAATGCGAGCGCGCACATGGCTATCGCCATCCCTATGGGCACCTTCTCAACCCTGCCCCTGTACGGGACTCCGAGGAACACCGATGCGAACACCTTGACGAATATCGCGAGCATCATTATGCTCCCGAGTATGCCTATTATCGAGAGCACCGGGCTCGTGTAGTAGACGGACTCGTATATGATAAGCTTGCTTGCGAAGCCGTTCATCGGCGGCATCCCTGAGATTGCGAGCATCCCGATTATGAACATCGCCGTCAGGAACCTCGACCTGTGCCCGAGGCCGCTCACCCCGCTTACGTCATCCTTTCTGGTCACGTAAGCTATCCCGCCTATTACTAGGAATATCAGGCTGAGGTCTAGAGCGTCGTTTAGCATGTGGAACAGGCCTCCTGTGAAGGCGTTTATGGCCGCTGCGTCAGGGACGGGCATCGCGGTCATACCAGCGCCTACGCCGAGCATGATGTAGCCAATCTCCGCTATCGAGGAGTAACCTATGAGCCTCTTGAGGTTCTTCTGCGGTATCGCCATGGTGACCCCGACGAATATGGAGACAGCGCCGAGTATCACGACGAGCCATCCGAGCAGCGGGCTCAGTGCCATGCCGAACACCGAGAATAGTATCCTGAAGAGGACGTACAGCGAAAGGAGCGCTGTCGTAAGAAGCATTATGGCAATCTGCGCGGGAGCCTGCTGGTAGACGTCAGGCTTCCACATGTGCGCCGGGAACGAGCCGCACTTGAGGAGGAGCGCGGATGCGATGAGCGAGAGCGCCACCGCGTCGACCATGGAGTAACCGAATGCTACCTGCGAGGCGATCACAGCCATGTTCAGCAGGTGGTATTTTCCGTAGAGCATGCCTACCCCTATGAGAAGGAACAGCGCCCCTATGGATGACAGCACTATGTACTTGAATGCCGCCTCGAGCGATTCTCCGGACCTTGAGAACGCTATCAGGCCGGCGGAGGCTATCGATGATATCTCGACGAACACGAAGAGCGTGAACAGGTCTCCTGTGAGACAAAGGCCCATCATGCCTGCGGAGAGGAGCAGCACGAGGGTGTAGAACTTGTCAACGCCCTTCTCCTCCTTCATGAACTTCCATGAGTAGAGCACAGCAAGGAGGGCTATCGTCATCGCTCCTGCCGCCGCCAGTGCGCTCATCGCGTCTGCATCACCGGGCCCCAATTCCTTGAGAGTAAGGCCGGGAGACAGGCTCCTCTGTGAGCCCTCCGTTCGGGCTTTTGCCTGCGCCGTGCGCAGTACATCCTCAACAAGCTCCGGTTCCTTTTCGACCATGCGATCCTGCGAAAGGTATCGCCCCAGGAAACAGGCATCCTCCTCGCCATGATAGAACTTGGGGA
>CAZGWZ010000046.1:0-7824 GCA_964529545.1 uncultured archaeon | reverse complement strand
ATCCGTGAGGAAGTTCCACTCACCCATCAACGTACTGGCATAAGCCGGGGGCTGAGAAGCCTTTCGCCATGCACAGAAATGCAACCGTGCGGCACAGAGCGATGAAACCTGAAAGAGCTGTGAATGCCGTCCCGGGTGAAATAGCGGGCGATGCGGGGTGCAAGCTCTTTGAGGCGCTTAGACAGATACCACCGTCCCCATGCACCGTAAAAGGCGCGGGGATGAACAGAAAGTGGGCTATTCCCGGCACGCGCACATTATCATAGATTTAAATGCCTAGGGCAAACATATAATCGGTGTAAAGATGTCCAAAAAGGAAAAGAGCTCGATGCCTCAGAGCACAGCGGGGATAATAAGGTTCTATGACCAGGGAAAAGAGGCAATAAAGATAAAGCCCGAGCACGTCATAATCGCGTGCGGAGTCTTCATAGCGGTAGAGTTGATGCTCAAATTCATCTGATCTGAGCCTTTTTATTAGACCGTGACAACTTATTCTCATGAAAATCCTCATAGGAACTGCAGGCATACCACACTGCGCCGAAGACAGGAGCACTGTCGGCGGCATAAGGAAGGTCGCAGAACTCGGGCTTGACAGCATGGAGGTCGAATTCGTGCGCGGCGTTTCTATGAATGCCGATAAGGCGCAAGATGTTGGGAAGACTGCAAAAGAGGCCGGCGTAAGACTATCGGTGCACGCCCCATACTACGTAAACCTTTGCAATCCCGAGAAGCTCAAGGACAGCGAGAAGAGGATAATAGATTCATGCCACAGGGCGCACATCATGGGCGCGGGAGTCGTGGTTTTCCATCCGGGCTTCTACGGAAAGCTGGAAAGGGATGATGCTCTCGGGATGGTCGAAGGAGCATGCAAGGAGATGGGAGAGGTCATAGAGGACAATTGCTGGGAAGTCAAGCTCGGCCTCGAGACGACAGGAAAGGTGTCGCAGTTCGGCACGATTGACGAGATACTGGCCGTATGCAATGGGAACAGGTACTGCGTGCCTGTGATAGACTGGTGTCACATATTCGCAAAATATCAAGGCAAGGTCGACTTCAAATCGATACTCTCCAAAGTCACAGATGCGGGATTCAAGAAGATACACACGCATTTCTCCGGAGTCGAATTCACTGAGAAGGGCGAGAGGCGTCATATAACAATCGACCACAAGCAGCCTGATTTCGAAGAGGTCGCAAAAATAATACTCAAAAGCGACCTTGAAGAGATAAACATAATATCCGAGTCCCCAGAGATGGAGAAGGACGCTCTGCTTATGAAAAAGACATTAGGGGGTCTCGGTTTCAGCTTCGGATAGCTCACTGACTAAGATGCTTCTAATGCAATCCCGAGCCCTACACGTTCTGTAATAAATTAAAGACGCCGGCTACACTAATCTATATGAAAGTCGGTATCCTAGAACTCAAAGAGTACGGATTCATGCAGGACGTGGCGGGAAGGGTCTCGGAGAAGGCCGAAGTCGAGTACATATCTCTAGGCGAGCTCGCATACCCGCAGGAGAAGAGGTACAGAGTCATAGTCGACAGGCTCAGCTTCCAGGACGAGTACCTGAGGCAGGCCATGATGCTCGCATCCCTCGGCGGGTGCTACGTGATAAACAACCCGTTCTCGACTGCGCTCAACAACAAGATAACCTCCCATATGATCGCTGATGGGCTCGGTATAAAGCAGCCGGCAACCGTGTTCCTGCCGACAGCCAATGAGAAATGGGACCTGGGCGGTGCAGTGACGGGCCCGTCATGGGACGACATAAAGAAGAGGATAAGCCTTCCGTGCATACTCAAGCCCTACGACGGCTTCGCATGGGAGGACGTCTACACGGTAACCTCGTACAAGGAGCTAGAGAACCTCTACAACTCCCTCAAGTCAAGAAGGCTTATGATACTGCAGGAGAAGATAGACTACGCGGAGTATTTCAGGGTGTTCTGCATAAACAAGCAGGACATCCTTATAACCAGCTGGAAGCCCAAGGCTTTTGCCATGGGCGAATATTCACATCCCGAGCAGAAGACCATCGAAAAGTACGGCGAGAGGATAAGGGAGGCCGTGCTCAAGATAAACTCGGCGCTCGACTACGACATCAACGCCGTGGAGTGCTGCATCGACTACGAGGGCGAGCTCTACATGATAGACTCCGTGAACGAGGTCCCGGACATAGACAGGAGGTTCATACCGGAGAACCAGTACGAATGGCTGGTCGAAAAGGTAAGCGGGTGCATAATCCAGAAATTCAACTCAGGCGAACATAACAGGAACATCGCCGACAAGGGTCAGGGCTGAAGAAAGGCGTGAAGCGGCCTTGCATCAAAAACAATGATCATTTCTTCTTCGCCTTAGCGACTGCCTTTTTCTTCTTCAAGAAATCAAACACGCTATCCCCTCCCTTCCCGCAATCAATGATTGCATTTATTATTTGCCTTTGGTTGTATTAATACTCCTTGCATTGCTTGGCCCCGTTTTCGCATTTATAAGCCGGCTAGCGGAGATAATTATATATGATAATAACAGTCGCAAACCAGAAGGGTGGGGTCGGAAAGACCGACCTTGCGACAAACCTCGCATCGTGCCTTGCAAGAAAGGGCAAGAGGACTCTTCTCATGGACCTGGATCCCCAGGCAAACGCGACTTCGTACCTGTCTTCAAAGAAACACAGGAAGACCACAAGCCACCTGCTTCTGGATAACAAGACAAAGCTCAATGACGTGCTCGTTAACACCAACGTCGATAACCTGTACCTAGCTCCAGGAAGCCCAAATCTCTATTCCACTCAGATAGAGCTCCTAAACGACGTGGGCATGCAGTTCAAGCTGAAGAAGAAGCTAAAGGACCTGGAGGGTTTCGACTACGTGCTGATAGACACACCGCCTTCGCTTGGCCTTCTCACTATAAACGCTCTGACGGCGTCATCGCATGTCATCATACCTGTGCAGACAAACCACTTCGCCCTAGACGGAGTCGAGAAACTGATGAAGACTGTCAACAAGGTCCGGGAGGAGATAAACCCCGACCTCGACGTCAAGGGGCTCGTCCTCACCATGTACGACAAGAGGAGCAGGCTCTCCGGTCACATAGAAAATCACGTGAGGGAAAAGTTCCGCGAGAAGGTGTTCTCGACCTCAATACCCATAAACGTGGACCTCGCCATATCGCCGTCAAGGCACGAGCCTATCATAGTCTCAAACAAGGAGAGCAGGGGGGCATATGCCTACCTCAACCTCGCAGAGGAGCTTCTCCAAAGGGACGGTGCATAGTATGGAGCATGTTGAATTTTTCGGGCAGTTCGCAGGCAAGGTCTGGAAGGCGCTGAACTCGCAGGGACCCAGGACGCTCACCCAGCTGCAGAAGTCGACAGGCCTTTCGCTGAAAGAGGTCAGCATGGGCCTGGGCTGGCTCGCACGGGAAGGCAAGGTAAAGCTCAACGGCAAGGACGGTTTCCGCGCTGCCTTTGAGCTCTGCGAGTAGATGGGCATTCCGCTTTTTAATTTTTCCTACAAGTATCTATATGAAGAAAAAGGAAGAGTACGTCACGGTGGAGGATTTTCTCGAGGAGATGGTCTCGGTGATAAACTCCAGGCTCGAGAAGCAGGATCATGCGATCTCCACCATTGAATCACACATCGACTCGGTGAAGAAGTCCGTCGATAGGCTGTCAAAGGAGAGGAACCTGAAGATTGACAAGTCGGTCCTTAGGGTGATAAAACAGTAAGATGTTATGGAACCGACTCTTCTGGGCATCCTTCGCGCTGACAGAGGCAGCGCTCATAATCCTTCTAATCCTAGACTTCTCATACGTCAATATCACACTGGCTTTCATCATCCTGCTCATGGGACCATGGAAGCTCATGGAGGATTCCAGGCAGGAGAACAAAGCTATGCATAAAAGTCACAAGGTGAGAAGGGATATTCTCAACAAATTAAAGAACTGACCACAAAGTTATCCTCATGAGCACATACATCCTTAATGACCACCTGTCTGACAGGTCTTATTTCTTGGCTAACAGGAGGTGCTTCCTCTTCAGACATGCCGACTCAGGATTCAAGAGCAAGTGGTCAGGCCTTTGGGGAAGGGAGCTCAAATACATCGAGTACTTCACCTTCAAGGCCGGAGACGAATGGCTGTCCGAGGACAGGGTCGAGAGAACAGTGTACGACTTCTCCAAGTGCGTCCACACATACAGGACTTCAGGCGGAAAGGCCAAGGAAACGCTGTTCGTCCCAGAAGGAAGCGACTGCCTGATGGTGATGCTGGAGTTTCCGAGGCCTGTCGAGGTCGAGATGAAGCTTGCGGTCAACATAAGGCTCATAGGAGAGAACCTGACCAGGAGGAAGTACAAAACCTCATACAAGGGAGGGACCATCGAGGTCTTCAACTCTCTTGGCAGGATATACGTGAGCACCGGCGGGTCCATGGACTTCAGGCGAGACTGCGCGATGGAAAAGCATGAGCCATCCGGGGAGAAGGAGAACTACTTTATTCCCGGGACAATAAAAGCGAAGGGTAAGAAGGTAGTTTTCTGCATCGGACCAAAGAAGGCTGGCCCATCAGGATTCGCGCTCATGCTCCGCGAGAAGGAGTCGCTCTACAGGAGCATCACAGAGGGCGCGATTGACTGTAGCGACAAGAGCCTTGAGAAGGCATTCAACTCTGCGCTTCTCTGCATGGAGATTCTCAGGAAGGACTGGGGATTCTGCGCCGGGCTTCCATGGTTCCAGCAGTCATGGGGAAGGGACACTTTCTGGTCCCTCCCGGCAATAATAAGCACAGGCCAGCACGCGGCCGCGAGGGATGCCATCACCATGTTCTCGGAAGCATCAGAATCCGGAAAGATACCGAACTTCCTGTCAGAGAGCATGGGAAAATCGCTATCCTCCATTGATTCCACGCTCCTGTGGCTCATCTCTCTCGAGACCTACCACAGGTCTACTAACGACTCCAAGCTACTGGGAGACCAGCACGAACGCATAAAGGAGTGCCTGTCATTCCTGTATTCCAGGACCAAGTACGGCTTCCTCGACCACGACAGCGATTCCAGCGAGACGTGGATGGACACGCTGAGAAGATGTTGCAACGCTGTCGAGATACAGGCACTATACTACAGGGCGCTACTATCAGCATCATATCTCCTCGGGAAGATAGGAGACGAACCGGCTTCGCATGAGGCATCATCAGTCTCTGAAACCACGAGGAAGAGGTTCGACAAGGAATTCATCACCGGGGACTTCTACGCCGACAGGCTTGGCCCCGACGGACCTGTGCGCAGTAAGACCGCAAACGCCATAGTCCCGGCATTCACTGGACCGGGCTCGATGTGGAGAAAGGTTCTGGACAATGTCGAAGGTCCTGAATTCTCATGTCGCAAGGGCACGAGGACCCTGGCAATGACCGAGCATGGATATGACCCGGCAGGCTATCACACGGGTTCCGCCTGGTCTCTGACGACGGGCTGGACCGCTGCTGCAGAATTCCGTAACGGCAGGCCAGAGAAGGGATGGAAAGTCCTTCTAAAGATGATAGAAGACATGGACTCCGACGGCATAGGGTGCATTGGAGAATGCTGGAATTCAACCACCGGCCAGCTCACTGGCTGCCAGCTCCAGCTCTGGGGGGTGACATTCCTGGTGAGGGTCGTCGACGAGTTCATGCTAGGCATAGAGGCCGACACGGCGTCCGGCAAGATAAGTGTGGATCCGCATATTCCAAAATCGGTCCGGCTGATAAGAAGAAACATAAGACTTGGCGGCAAGATGGTCACGATTTCTTTCAGAAGGAAAGGCAGCACAGTAAGCGTGTCCCTAAGCGACGACTCAGTCAAGCTCATTAAGAAGTAAAAACAAATTGTTTTTAAGGTGATTTGATGAGCGACATAACACTGCTTGAGACAAGCTACGAGGTCGCGAACAAGGTCGGCGGGATATACACGGTTCTCGTGTCCAAGATGTCCTACGCGCTCGAGACGGCCAAGGAGTACTACGCCATAGGCCCCTACATAGAAGCCAGCGCCATGAAGCAGTTCCGCGAGGAGAAGGCACCAAAGCCCCTGCAGCAGGCATTCGACGACGTGGCGGCTAGCCACGGCATCAGATGCCGCTACGGCACCTGGATGATAGAGAAGAGGCCCAAATGCATACTCATAGACCCCGGAGCCCAGAAGGCTAACGCTGATGCTATAAAATACGAGCTCTGGGAGAAGCATGGAATAGACTCGTGGGGAACCGACGCGTGGTTCAACGACCCCGTGGTATGGTCCAAGTGCGCCGGCGTACTCATAGAGGCAATGTCCAGGAAAGGGGCATTCAAGCACCAACCGGTCGCGCATTTCCACGAATGGCTCACCGGGGCGGGTCTACTTCACGCCAAGTCCTCGGGTGCCGGAGTGCGCACGGTATTCACGACACACTCGACGGTACTAGGGCGCTCTGTCGCGGAGACCGGAAAGGAAGACCTCTACGACATGATAAAGAAGGGGAGGTCCGGTAAGGGGACATCACCTGACAAGAAGGCGTACGATTACAAAGTCCAGGCGAAGCACCTCATGGAGAAGGCCTGCGCCAAGAACTGCGACGTATTCACAACGGTCTCCCAGACCATGGCAACCGAGTGCGAGTACGTGCTCGGCAGGAAGCCTGACATCATACTTCCAAACGGGCTCGACATGGACAAGTTCCCTTCATACGAAAACGTCCTGAAGATGCACAGTACCTACAACGAAGAGATGAAAGACTTCATCCTCGGCTACTTCCTGCCATACTATGAGATAGAAGTCGAAGATGCCATGGTGTGCTTCCTCTCCGGAAGATACGAGTTCAGAAACAAGGGCATAGACATATTCATAGACGCGCTAGGCAGGCTGAACGAGAGGCTCAGGAAGGAGAGGAGCAGAAAGGTCGTCGTGGCCTTCATATGGGTGCCCGCGCACACCACCGGGAAGAAGCCCACGGTCGTCGAGAACCTCGAGGTTTTCGAGAACGTCGAGAAGGTGATAGAGGATGAGAAGGAACGCATAGAGAGGAAGATAATCAAGTCGTTCATAAGAGGCGAGACCCCGCAGAACGAGAAGGTCTTCGACACGGAATTCCTCAGGAAGCTGAAGGGACTCGGCGAGAGGCTGAAGAGGATGGGCGGCAGGACTCCTCCAATCACACCGTTCGTACTTCCGGGGGAGAACAGCATAACCCGGGCCCTTGCAGTAAGAGGCCTTATGAACAGGAAGCATGATCCGGTAAAGGTCATATACTACCCGGCATACCTCACAGAGGATGACGGGCTTCTCGAGATGAAGTACTACAATGCGATGGTGGCCTGCGACATGGGCATATTCCCGTCATACTACGAGTCTTGGGGCTACACGCCGCTGGAAGCCGCTGCCCTTGGCATGCACTCGGTAACGACCGACCTCAGCGGATACGGGATGTTCATCAAGCCGCATCTCTCCAGGGGAGAGAAGAGCATAACCGTCCTGAAGAGGGATGGTGCAACGGACAGCCAGGCGGCCGCAGAGCTCGAGAAACTGATGCACGATATCTGCAAAATGCCGCCGGAGGAAGCGGCGAAGTCCAGGGCAAGGGCAAAGGAGCTCTCTATGTTTGCCGACTGGAAGGAACTCTACAAGAACTACGCCAGGGCTTACGAGATGTCAATGAAATGTGTGTGAGAGCTACTTCAGCCTCGCCCTCAGGTCTGACATTACGTTCATGTAGTTCATGAATGCGTCGTAGGGCGTATCGTAGTGGTTGAAGTACTTGTGCACATCGCCGTCGGCGAACCACTTTGTGCACATGTAGTAGAAGTGGTCGGATGTCTGGAGCTT
>CAZGWZ010000045.1:2104-7991 GCA_964529545.1 uncultured archaeon | reverse complement strand
GGCTACGATGAAAAGCACCCTATTGTCCGTGATTATCATGGCGTTTTCTGGGTGGTTTATCTTACCTGCACCGAGGACTTCTGTCCCCCTGCTTGTATTCGCTCTCATTATTCCACCAATGAAACCAATCACTTTCTCTCCTTGACCTACGCTTATGTGGGTTGTACGCTCGTTTCCGGAAGCCGGTTTCTGTTCGGTCTGTGTCTCCAAGTTAATGCTTGATATCCGTTTAAGTCTCATGTATGAGAGTGCAACCATGCCAAAGGCACCACCTATGAATATGATGCCTATGTACCAAGGAAGTCCAACAAGCATGAAAAAAACGAAAACCACCGTTATAATGACCGCACCTATCACGGATTTTATAAGACCGAAAGCACTTACCGCGGTAGCACCTGTCTTTGTATAGCCTGCTATCTTATCAGACCTTGTTGAAGTTGGAGCATTTGTGCATTGCCTTATGGCATCATCAACCACTTGTGCTGACCATCCCGAAGAGATGAGTTGGTTCCTTATATGGTTCATATCATGGCCATGTGACATACTTGACTTTATGTAATCCAAAAGTCTTGGATCTGTCATATAGAGTAGTTGGTTCAAATGTAATAAAAATTAGTTGCATACCATCTTAACTGTTACTAACTAATGTCTGCATTTCTGTCCATATCATCAGTTAGAATTTTGGTTAAACATTCATTATCGGTGGCCAAGACTTAACTCTTATACTGTTGGGGGTTTAGAGTGCTGTACAAGCACCGGAGACCTCGCTTGGGAAGTGGTATTCAGCCCCACGATTCTGCCTGCCTGTGTGTTCACTTATCTGGTGGCGTGCTTTTTGGATATCACTCTGAGAGCTATTGTAGATGGACTTAAGACAAGAAGACTGTGGTAAAGCGGTAACAGTGGCCACTAAAGTATATTAACTACCACCAGAATATAATAAAAATGAGAGGCCAAATAAATCCAAAACAGTAAATCCGAATGTAAAATTCTACCAAAGTAATTTGTAAATCGATATCAATCGAACTTTAATTTCAGAGCATTATGCGAATAACAATCATTCCTCTTTCAGCGTTTTTGCCAATTCTTCAGGCTTTAAGATTGAAGATACGAAATAATTGAGACCAGCTTCTTTGATGGCATTCGACGAAAACAAAACCTTTTTCCTCGCTATCGCATATCCTGCTTCCATCGCGACCGTCCTTCCGATATAACCGTCTGAAATTATGTACACCACATCAGACTTGTCTATCCTGTTCAGCATTTCAACGTGGGCCTTCTTTTCTTCCTCCTCTCCGAGTGGCCGAATAGTGTCCCTTCCTTTGACGACATTGAAGCCAGCTTTCGTCAGGACACGTGAAGCGCCTTCCAGTTCGCCTGAGAATCTTCTGCTTCCGGCAAGGAATATCGTCTGCATTTAACTCACGAATCATTTTTGCCTTTAGGATATAAATGCTCTGGAAGGGGCTGTACTAAGAATAGTTCCAGGAAGAAACATGGACAAAATTCATGTAAAATGGACAAAATATACATAAAAAGTGAATAATAGAAACATATTTGACCACGATAGAATGGACACGCAATTAAATCGGGCTTTCTGACGGCAATTTGTTAGCATCGCCGCTGCGTAAAATCTAACTGTTTTACGCAATATGGGATTCGTAAATGCAGTTGATGACTGGCATTGCTATTCCAAGAAGAAATCATGGCCGGAAACCACGTCCACCTTGAACGGCAGATTCTTCAGGTAATCAAGATACTCTTTCTTTCCGTATTTGCATTCTATGCCGCTACCGCCGAAGACGAAGTCCACTTCCTTGCTGTTCTCAAAGTAGTAGAAGGGATTCTTGTCCTTTATCTTCAGGTAGACGAGATTCTCAAAGACAGCACCCTTGTCCCTGAACCCCGTCATCGCGTTCCTTATGCCGACGTCGGCTATGTACACCTTCCTGTTGGACTTTATCCTCTCGTTGAGGGATTTAGACTTCCTGTAGACGAGGTGTATGAGGAAGCATTCCTCCATAAAGGAGATGTACTGCCTTGCGGATTCGACGCTTATCGAGAGTATCCTCGCTATCTTGTTTATGCTTATTTTCTTTCCCGCCCTTTCGCAGAGCAGCAGGAAAAGCTCCGTGAGGACCTTCGGGTTCCTTATGTTGTGATATGAAACTATGTCCTTTGTTATGATGGCGTCGACCAGCTGTATCACGTAGTTCTGGTCCATCTCCATCGCATACCTCGGAATCCCGCCGTATTCCATGTAATCGCTGAAATAGGACTCGTACATGTGGCTGTCCGCCTTCCCGATTTCTATGCCCCGGAACCGGAGATACTCCGGGAAGGAAAGCGGCTTCACTTCGATCTTCTTCGTCCTTCCGGTAAGCTTCGCGCTCCTGTCCTTCAGAAGAAGGCTCTGCGACCCGGAGCAGAAAATCATCGCATTCTCGTTGTCTATCAAGGACTTCAGCTCGGACTCGAAATTCTCCTTGGACTGTATCTCGTCGAAGAAAAGGTATATTTTCTCACTGAACTTTATCCTGTTCATTTTCCTGAAAGTCTCCACTATATCGTAGATAGTCTTGTCCAGGAACAGCGGATGGTCCAGCGGAACGTAAAGTATGCGTTTCGAATTCACCTTTTTCTGCAACTTCTCTATGAAAAGGCGCATGAGCGTGGTCTTCCCTATCCTTCTCAGTCCGACCAGGAACGTGACGAGGTTCTCGGATTTTTCCATCTCCTCGAGGTACTGCGGCCTTTCTATGGCGCCTGACTTGTAAGGGCCGTCCCACCATGGATTGAGCCTTCTGAGTTGTACGTCCATGCACTATATTTGGCCTGCTGGTTTATAAATATATCTATTAGTAATAGATAAAAGAAAGTATTTTTATCTATCAGAAATAGATAAGTATTGATTCCGGTATAGAATTTGTCGGTCATCGTGGACAAAAAAGCTATTTTTTGTCGACTGCTGCAGACAAAAATAAAATTCTTGAGTCTCCACGATACCGATGATTACGGCAAAGCTATTTGGGACAGTGCTGTACATGATCCTTGAAGAGCGTACGTAGCGATTTCTGTTCTCCAACTTTCGGACTTGCTCAGCCGCGGCTTTAGCGTTTCGCTGAAAAAGCAGACTTCTAGCCACTCTTTCTAGTCCTGTCTGACCTTTTCTTGACCTGAAGAGTTCTTGGGTCATAACATGCACCAAGCGAAAAGGGTGAATTCGAGGCTCTCCGCATTCTACCTTCGGAACTACTGCAAAATCCGAAACGCTTTTATTTTATAGATGCATAAAAGTGTCATGGAAAAAATCATAGAAGTAACAGAAAAGGCATTTCTGGGAGAGTTCATAAAGCTCTCGCCGAAGATAAACGAGCTTTCAGAGATTCTCTGGTTCGTGTTCAGGATGGGCGGGTCAGTCACAAACGGCATAATAACGCCGAGATTCCCCGATGCTGACGGAGACCTGAAGAACCTCGTCGAGATGGGCATCCTAAAAGAGATGGACGCCGGAAACGAGAAGGTCGTTGCATTCAGCGAGGGTTTCGAGGCAAAGCTCATTAACAAGAACTTAAACGACATATCCGTGTCTGACATATTCGAGACCCTGGTAGAGGGATACTCTAAGGAGCTTGGCAGGAGATACAAGCTCAATGAGCTGATAAAGAGGCTTTCTACAGTGATATCGGCCGTGATAACTCACGCTACGCCAGAGGAGCCGGCGTTCCTTAACAAGGTTTACAGGGCGGTCGGGACGGACATGGGCGGTGAGGTTACACCTGAGTCGCTGAACCAGGCAAAGGAGCTTCTGGAGTACTACCTCTTCAAATATCTAGGACTTGTGCAGCCCGTCGGATCATTCGCTGTCAACCTCTCTGCAAGGGCGGCGCAGATAGTCGGAAAGAACTCGGTACTCGTGGACGCATACAAGATGAAGATGGGTGATTCAATGCCTTCCAAGAAGCCCGAGACCAAGCCTCCCGGGCCTGAAGAGAAGAAGGAATGATTCAGAAGTACCTGCCCCAGCATGAGTACCTCTGATTGCAGTCGACGTCGCAGCATGAGCTGCAGATGTTTCTCCTAAGGTTTACACACTTCACAGTAGACGAGAGCGAACCGCACTCTTCACAACGGCTGAACATGCGACCACGGGTTCCATTTTTAGTGTTCGCTAATTATTTTAAATTTCTTGGCATTTTACTCACAAGTGGGTTGTTTGCCGTGAAATGATTTTAACGGTCAAAACAAATAGGTTAACATGATAGAGATAGTCTTCCTCGGAACCGGGTCAGGCATACCTACGAGAAAGAGGAATCATGCGTCGGTGTGGATGCGCCACGAGGGAGAGCACATGCTCTTCGACTGCGGGGAGGGGACGCAGAGGCAGCTGATGTCTTCAGGCCTGAATTTCATGAAGATAGACAGGATATTCATAACCCACTGGCACGCGGACCACTGGGCAGGCATAATAGGGCTGCTCCTCACCATGAACATGGAGGGGAGGAAGAAGCCGATTCACATATACGGGCCTGAAGCTGACAGGTTCGTAAGGGACATAAGGGACCTTGGCTACTGGGGAACGGGTTTCAGGATAATCCCGCAGGACGTGCCTTACGAGGGCGACGACATAACAGAGGTTCTGAACACGAAGGATTTCACCGTGACGTCAGTGCCGGTCGAGCATTCCGTGCCTTCGGTAGCCTACTGCATAAGGGAGAAGGACAGGATGAACGTGGACATAAATAAGGCCGAGAAGCTCTACGGTCTGAAGCAGGGACCGCTTGTAGGAAAGCTCAAGGAGAAGGGTGAGATAACGATAAAGGGAAAGAAGGTGAAGCTGAAGGACGTCTCTTATATGAAGAAGGGCGCCAAGGTCGCGTATTCTGGCGATACCCTAGCATGCGACAACATGGCAAAGCTTTCTGATTCAGCTGACGTGCTCATTCACGACGCGACGTTTGGTAAAGACGAGAAGATCGAGGGGTGGCTCCACGCAGATGCGGAGGAGGCGGCGCAGATTGCGAAGAAGGCGAAGGTGAAGAAGCTCGTTCTGACTCACTTCTCGAGGCGATATGGTGACGTCAAGGAGCTCGAGGATCAGGCGAAGAAGGTCTTCAAGGAGACGGTCATGGCAAATGACTTCATGAAGCTTTCCGTATGAGCAAAGAATAATGCCTTATACTGAGAGTCCCATCCCGTCCTTCAGTCGGATTTCTGAATCTAAATCATTTCCTTTGCGTAGAGCTTCTGAAGCTTTGCCCTTCTGGTTTCCTTGTCATTCACCTTGAACCCCCTGCATTCGGGGCATGCGTAGTACCACTTGCCGTTTATCTCGGCTTGTTTTATGTCCCTTGTGACAAGTCCGCACTTCTGGCACGAATCAGGCTTGAATCTTCTGCTCGCTTCCTTTCCCATATATATCACTTTCCTTTATGTGACAGATTTGTGTTCGTTATTAAAAAGCATTTCACTCAGGGGCGGTGATTTCCAACTACTGATTTCTGCAAAAAGCTTTTATATGCTACCGTTATATAAAATAATCCATCAAAACATAGTTGATTGATATGAAGATAGACGTTTCGTCCGAGAAGGAGAATCCCCTCATGAAGAGGAAGGAATACTGGCTTCTTGCAGACCACAGTGGAAAGGAGACTCCGAGCAGGCATGAGCTCATCTCTGAGGTCACGAAGAAGCTGGGCTCAAAGGAGGACGTTACCGTGCTTTGCAAGGTCTTCAGCGAGAGGGGCATTGCGAAGAGCAGGATAAAGGTCTTCGTTTACAATGACAGGAAGGAAGTTCCAAAAGAACAGATGGTAAGACAGGAAGCGAAGGTGAAGAAGCTTCTCGAGAAGAAAGCTGCATCAGCACCTGCTCCTGAAGAGAAGCC
>CAZGWZ010000045.1:0-2004 GCA_964529545.1 uncultured archaeon | reverse complement strand
GCTCCTGAAGAGAAGCCGTCTGAAGAGGCTTCTGAGGAAGAAAAGAAAGAAGAGCCTGCTGCAGAGAACGAACCAAAGGAAGAGGCGCCGTCAGAGGAAGCACCAGAAGAGGACAGCGCAGACGAAAAGCCCGTAGAGAATGCCCCTGAAGAGAAGAAGGATGGATGATTATGGCTGAGAAGAAGACCAGAACAAGGGAGAAGAAGCAGAGGACAGGAAAGAAGCACCTTTCCCTTAAGGTCTGGGAATACTACGAGGTCGAGGGAAACGCAGTCAAGAGGAAGAGGAAGAACTGCCCGAGGTGCGGGCCCGGAACAATGCTTTCAGAGCACAAGAACAGGTTCTATTGCGGAAGGTGCGGTTACACTCAGATACAGAAGGATGGTATGATAAAGCCATCTGCCGAAAGTGCGAAGCCTCCTGAGGTAAAACAGGAAGTTGCTGCAGAAGGAAAGCCAGCCGAAGCAGAAAAACCGGAAGCATAATCTTGATTTTAGGCATACTTTGCTGAACGACTTCTGTCATCAGTAGAAAGGCAACTTATTTAAGTATTTATCTGAAATAACATACAACCCCGTGATTATATGGCACTCAATAAGATAGAAGAAAAGGAAGCGCTTACCTTCGATGACGTACTTCTGGTGCCGAGCAAATCCGACGTTCTCCCTTCTGATGTTGATACGAGCTCCAGGCTCACGAGGAATGTGACCCTGCACGTCCCCATAATAAGTGCTGCCATGGACACCGTCACCGAATCAGAGCTCGCCATAGCGATAGCAAGGGAAGGCGGCATGGGTATGATACACAAGAACATGAGCAAGGAGAGACAGGGCGAAGAGGTCAGGAAGGTGAAGAAGTCGGAGTCATGGATGATAAAGGAGCCCATAACGCTGACCCCTAAGTACACTCTGAAGGACGTCCTCAAGATAAGGGACGAGTACGGGATATCGAGCTTCCCTGTCATAGAGAAGGGAAAGCTCGTGGGACTTCTTTGCAACAGGGACATCAGGTTCAAGGAGGACCAAAAGACAAAGGTATCCGACATGATGACCAAGCATCCCCTTACAGGACGCGAGAGCCTGAGCATGCAGAAGTCCATAGAGATGATGACGAAGAACAAGATAGAGAAGCTTCCGATAGTGGACACGAAAGGTAACCTCAAGGGGCTCATAACGATGACCGACATAGAGAAGAGCACCAAGTACCCTAATGCGGCGAAGGACAATTACGGAAGGCTTCTCGTGGGTGCTGCTGTCGGGCCTTTTGACAAGGTGCGCGCAGCCGAGCTCTTCAAGAACGAGGTAGACGTCCTTCTTGTGGATTCGGCGCATGGCCATTCGAAGAACATAATAGAGTGCGTGAAGCACCTCAAGAAGGAGTTCGATATAGATGTCGTCGCCGGTAATGTTGCTACAGGAGAAGCCGCATCGGACCTCATAGCTGCAGGCGCTGATGCCGTCAAGGTAGGAATAGGTGCCGGTTCCATATGCACCACGAGGGTCATAGCAGGGGTAGGCGTGCCGCAGATAACGGCTCTCATGGAATGCGCCGAGGCGGCGGCTTCCCAGGACGTGCCGATAATAGCTGACGGAGGCATGAGGTACTCCGGCGACATGTCAAAGGCCATAGGTGCGGGTGCGAGTTCTGTCATGTTCGGTTCGATGTTTGCGGGGACTGAGGAGTCTCCCGGGAGGGTCGTTTTCATTCAGGGAAGGAAGTTCAAGAGCTACAGGGGGATGGGTTCGGTCAATGCCATGAAGCTCGGTTCCGCTGAGAGGTACTTCCAGACCAAGACGAAGAAGCTGGTGCCTGAGGGCATAGAGGGCGTCGTGCCGTACAGGGGCACTGTAAGCGAGATAGTTTTCCAGCTCGTCGGCGGGCTGCGGTCTTCGATGGGATACTGCGGATGCAGGACTGTCGACGACATGAGGAAGAACGGCAGATTCAGAAAGATTACGAAAGCAGGCGTCATAGAGTCTCATCCGCATGACGTTCTCATAACCG
>CAZGWZ010000044.1:0-8174 GCA_964529545.1 uncultured archaeon | reverse complement strand
AGAAGTATGATTTGGATTCTATATTAAGCTTTTTCGGATATCGCCATTGGGTTGAAATATATAGCACCTATACCACAATTAAAGGAAGGTCATCTGGTGAAAGCTAATGGCGGCAAAAAGGGCGAATGCATCTATTGACTGCGGCTGGGGAAAGCTCATATTCGGACAGACGTTCTCTGATTATAAGAAGTTTGCCGAGACGGTTTACAATGAGCTCCCTAGGAAGAAGAACGTCGGGATATACGTCCAGGACCCCCACGTGGTCCTTGCATACGCTCCACAGGAGCTTTTCCTCAACCCGTCCCACATATACAGGCTGAGATTCGACACGTTCAAGGGGTGCAGGGTGGACAGCACCTTCAGGATAAGAAGGGTGGAGACGAAGAAGGATGCCGCCTCCATATCCAAGATATACAGCTCCAGGAACATGGTCGAGGTCTCCCCTGACTTCATTTACGAGAAGAGGGCTTCCAGGGCCGTCATATTTCTGATAGCGGAGGACAAGAAGACGGGTTCTCCGGTCGGGGCGGTGATGGGCGTAGACCATCATGAAGCCTTCGGCGACCCTGAGGGAGGGTCGAGCATGTGGGCTCTCGCAGTCGATGCCCAGTCGCCGTTCTCGGGCGTCGGGGAGTCCCTCACATGCTACCTCATAGGTTTCTTCATAAGAAAGGGGAGGAAGTTCATGGACCTTTCCGTCATGCACGACAACGCGCCCGCTATAGCCCTCTACGAGAAGATGGGCTTTGCGAAGGTCTCCGTCTTCTGCGTCAAGCACAAGAACATAATAAACGAGCCGCTGTATTCCCACATAGACGAGAAGGAGGACAGGATAAACATATACTCCAGGACCATAATAGATGAGGCGAGGAGAAGGGGCATACTTACAGAGGTCATAGACAAGGCAAACAATTACTTCTCCCTGTCCCTTGGCGGCAGGACGGTTGTATGCCGCGAGTCGCTCACTGACATGACGAACGCTATCGCCATGAGCAGGTGCATGGACAAGAGGGTCGCTAACCGCCTGCTCAAGTCAAACGGCATAAAGGTCCCGGCACAGATACTCGCCACCTTCGATGGAAGGAACGACAGGTTCATGAAGAGCTACAAGAAGGCGGCGGTGAAGCCGCGAAAGGGCGAGAAGGGAAGGGACGTTTTCCTTGACGTCGGCAAGGATGAGCTGAGGAACGTCATAAGGAAGATTTCTTCTAACAGGAAGAGCGTCGTCATAGAGGAGATGGTGAGCGGCAAGGACCTGAGGATAGTGGTCATAGGGTCTAAGGCGGTCGCCGCATCGGTCATCGAGCCTCCGGTCATAGTCGGAAACGGAGAGCATACCGTGAGGCAGCTTATAGAGAAGCTGAGCAGGAGGAAGGCGGAGGCCACTGGAAAGAGGAGCACCATACCGATAGACGCCGAGACCAGGGAATGCATACACGAGGCCGGATGGAAGCTTGACGACGTGCTTCCGATGGGAAAGAAGGTCAAGGTTCGCAGCATAGCCGTTGTAAAGAAGGGCGCGAGCATAAGGGACGTCACGGACACCGTCAGCGGGAAGCTCAAATCGGTCGCGGAGGAAGTGGCGCGCATAATTGACATTCCGGTTGCGGAGATAGACATGAAGGTGCCTTCCGAGAAGGGAACCAAGTATGTGGTGATGGAAGTGAACGAGCGCCCCGGTCTCATAAACCACAAGACCCAGCCGGTCGTGGAGCGTTTCGTAGACTTTTTGTTTCCCCAGAGCATGGGGAAGGGCAAGGATAAATAGAGACTTTTATACGTTTCGGGTTAGTTATAAAAGACCCCGGCCGAAAACTTAAGTGCTATTCGGTGCGTGTAAAGATGCGTTTTGGAAATTCAGTGTGCGGCCAGAAACCTGCGTGGAGTCTCGTTCCCAGTCACGCTGAGGTTCAGGGGGCTTTCTCATGAGATCCTCCAAGATTGCGGACAGCATGCCGCCGAGCCTTAAGAACTGGGAAAGCGGCAAGAACAGTACCAAAGGCTTGAAGAAGGATGCTGTAGTGGACTGCGGCTGGGGAAAGCTCATATTCGGACAGACATTTGATAATCAGGGCAATGTAATTGACGAGATAACAAATGAAGAGCAGGGAAAAAGGAACCTGGGTTTCTACGTAAACGATCCGCATGTCCTTGTGGCGAAGGCTCCGGACAAGCTCTTCATAGACCCGTCTAACACTTACAGGCTCTGGTTCGGGGAGTATGCCAGGCCGAAGATAAACAGCACTATATTCGTGAAGAGAATAGACACGAGAAAGGAGGCTGAGGACGCGGCAAAGATTTATTCCGCGCGTCACATGATACCACCGGCCATTGATTTCATTCTCTCGAAAAAGAAGTCGAGAAAGCTCACCTACATGGTAGCCAAGAGCTCGAAAGGAAAGAACATCGGTGTCGTTTTGGGAATAGACCATGTGGCCTGCTTCAGCGATCCCGAAGGCGGTTCAAGCCTTTGGTCGCTTGCGGTAGATCCCGAGGCCACCTCGCCTGGCATCGGGGTTGCTCTCATGGACGTGCTTGCCAGCTATTTCATGGAGAAGAAAAGAAAATACATGGACCTCTCTGTCATGCATGACAACAGGCCTGCGATAAGGCTTTACGAGAAGATGGGCTTTGTCAGGGTTCCGGTGTTCTGCATGAAGAACAAGAACGTCGTTAACGAGGCCCTTTATTCCACGGTTCCCGTAGATGAAAGCGGGCTCAGCAAATGCTCAAAGGCAATAATTTCAGAGGCAAGGAGAAGGGGCGCAAAAGTGGACATACTGGACTCGAATGATAACCTTTACCGACTGACATTTGGCGGAAGGGATGTAGTCTGCAGGGAAAGCCTCACAGACCTCACAAGCTCCATAGCGTACATAACCTGCAGGGACAAAACGATAACCAATTTCATGCTCGGATCAGAGGGAATACCGGTTCCAAGGCAGGTGATATCTTCTGGCAGGTCTGCAGACGAAAAGTTCTGCGACGAAGTGGGGGAATGTGTGGTCAAGCCTACATACGGAAGGAATGGTGTCGGTGTTAGTGTGGGCGTCGGAAACTCCGGCATCAAGGCAGCTGTCGCTCTCGCAAGAAAGCATTCCAGGGACGCAGTTATAGAAGAGCGCATGGTGGGAAAGGACCTCAGCGTATTGGTGATAGACTACCGTTTCGTTGCAGCGATTGTAAGAAAGCCTCCCAAAGTGATAGGTGATGGCAAGCATACGATTCGTGAACTCATAGGAAAGGCATCGAGGAGAAAAAGTGCGGCAACTTCGGGTGAGTGTGATGTGCCAATAGACAGCGAGACGACAAGATGCGTGGCCGAGGCAGGTTACGACTTGGATGACGTCCTTCTAAAGGACAAGAGGCTTTATGTGAGGTCAGATATCCGCATCGTGACCGGCGGCATCGGTAGACATGATAGTTCCGAGGGTGAGAGGTGACCGCTACGTAGTAATCGAGGTCAACGAGATGCCTGACCTCACAGTCCATGAGCCATATGGTTCATTAGAGAAGTTCGTGGACTTCATCTTCCCGCAGAGCATAGGCAGGAGCAAAGAGAAACAGTCGGGTATTCATGGAAAGGATTAAGAGAAGCGAGAGCGAGTGGAAGAATGTCCTCACGGCTGAGCAGTACGAAGTCATGAGGAACAAAGGCACAGAGAGGCCCTTCACAGGGAACCTTCTGAAGAACATCAAGAAAGGCACATACGTTTGCGCCGCCTGCGGCAGTCCTCTCTTCTCGTCAGAAGACAAGTTCGATTCAGGCACGGGGTGGCCAAGCTTCTCAGACGTTGCGAAGAAGGGCAACGTTGAAGAGAAGACTGATAACAAATTCCTCGTGAAGAGGACGGAAGTTGTGTGTTCTAGGTGCGGAGGACACCTCGGTCACGTCTTCGACGACGGGCCCAGACCGACCGGCCTGAGGTACTGCATAAATTCAGTCTCGCTGGGTTTCAAGAAGGACAAGTAGCGCCGAGGATGGGATTTGAACCCATAAGTCCGTGAGGACACTAGATTTCCAGTCTAGCGCGTTACCAGATTCTGCCACCTCGGCATGTGAGAATTATTGTGGACGCCTGTTTTATATAGGTTTAGCATCTGGCGCTTGTTTCGTATCCCTTCTCCGGGAGCTTGGACACAATAGACGAGGAGACGCGCTCGAACCAGTTCTTGACATCTTTTATGGGCTTTTTCTCCTCTACATCAATCATCGACACCAGCTGGGAGCTGAGCCCGATGACCCTTTTGACTGAGCTCACGTTGCAGTCGCTCTTCCACTTGTACTTCTTCTCCTCTATGTGCTTTATGAACTCGTCTATCTTTTCCAGGCTGCTCACTATGCTGTTCAGGAGCAGCTCTGCGTTGACGTCGTCGATTGCCTTTACGAACTGGCGCCCCTTCGAGCGGCCCGCGATCGAGATGGATTCCCTGAGTGTATCCTCCAGATGCACTAGCTGTATGTTTATGTTTGTTATCTCCCTTCTTCTGACGCTCCTGTCATCTATCCTGTTCATGAGCCTCTCCAGGTGTTGCCTGAAGAGCAGGAGCGACGACCGCAGGTTGTACATCTTCTCGTTTAAGGATATCTCGTAGATCTCGCCGAGTATGACGTTCTGCTTCATGGAGACTAGCTTAGAGGTCACGAGGGCGAGGAGCATGAGGGCTATGAGGACTTCTGCCACGGCAAGGTCCTTGAAGTGGCCGAAGGGTACGATGTCGCCGAATCCCGTAGTCGTGGCAGTCACGAAGCTGAAGTATACGCTGTCGAATATGTCGGTGACACTCTCCCCGCTCTTCGTGTATATAAGATGAGAGAAGTCATCGGATGCGAAGTGGTACACGAGACCGAGAAGCATTATCAGCACTACCCAGAAGACGAATATCTCCTTGAAGGATACGGAGTCTATTATGACTGTCATCTTCCTCTGGTCCTTCCTCTTCGGAAGCCTGATGAATGAGCGCAGTCCTGCCATAGGAGTATTATCTCTAGCGGACTAAAATATAGAGAATGGGGAACATCTAGAATCCTTCCGTCTTCTCGTCTATCTGGTACTTGCCTTTCGCCGCATACTGGGTGGATACCTGGTACGTTATCCGGCTCTGGTATTCGCTGGTGTTCAGTTCGTCCTCCAGCTTGAAATCGTAGTGCTTCGACCTTCCCGACAGCTTCTCCTGCGGTTTTCCGGACTTCTTTATCACCATCTCGTATGCATCGTATGCGGGCGGCAGCGGCGAAGGGTCGCCTTCGGTCCTAAACTTCCAGATGAGCTCTCCGCTTTCAGGATCCAGTGAATAGATGTGGCAGTCGAATGAGGGGGTCATGACCATGTCCTCGTATATAACGGGTTTCAGCCATACGACTCCCTGTGTCTTGAACTTCCATACCTCCTTTCCTTCCATGTCGAGGCAGTAGAGGTACTGGTCTTCGCAACCTATGTATATCCTTCCATTGTATGGAGTCGGCAGGCTCACGGGTTCGTTCTTTGTGAACTTCCACATCTGCTTTCCGTCGAGCGTCAGGCAGAACAGGTTGCCGTCCCTTGACGACACGTAGAGCCTGTCATCGTGCTTTATCGGACAGCATACGCAGCCGTAGTTTCCCGTGCGGAACTTCCACATGAGTGTCCCGTCCTCAATCCTAACAGCCCTTATGAGGTTATCGAATGAGGGGAACATTATGAGGCCGCCGTGTATGAGGGGCGGGTTGAAGTAGTATATCTCCCCCTGCGTCTGATGCTTCCATATGAGGCTTCCGCTGTCTGCGTCTATGCAGTAGAAGAAGTGGTCGAAAGAACCGAAGAACAGGCGGCCCTCGTGTATTATCGGGGTGGACTGGACCTCTTCTTGGGTTCTGAACTTCCATATCACCCCTCCGGTCTTTGCATCCAGACAGTACATGTTATGGTCCGTGGACCCGAAGTATAACCGGCTGTTGTCTATTATGGGGGCGGCGTTTATCATCCTGTTAGTCCTGAACTTCCAGATGAGTTTCCCCGTCCTCGCATCTAGACAGTACATGTTGTGGTCGTAGCTTCCGAAGTATACCTTTCCTTCCCATACGGCAGGGGACGATTCGAGTATCAGCCCATCGGTCTTGTACTGCCAGAGCTTCCTGCCGTCCTTTGAGTTTATAGCATAGAATGTCTTGTTAAGCGAGCCGAAGTAGACCGCACCATCGCTGGGATTTATTATCTGGCAGATGCTTCCGCCTTCCTTTACCTGCCACATCCTGTCGTGCTTCTTCACTTTCTTGACCTCGAACTCCTCCATTTCTATAGCGAAGTCTTCAAATCCCAAACCGCTTGACTCTTCCATACCTTCCATTTCTCCTGTATGCACTTAATCTCTTGAGCATACGTGATATACGCTTTAGCCCTCAAATTTGTGGTTATAACTCGGCCGCTCTCACGAGTTCTGGCATTATCTTGCCTTCGGCCCTCTTCAGGTGCTCTCTGAATGTCGGGATGGAAACTCCCATTATCTTAGAGAGCTCTCCCAGGTCCGTCTTCTTGGGCCAGGAGTACCACCCCTTCTCCTGGGCAAGGAGTATCGCCTTCCTCTGCTTATCCGTGAGCTTCGGGACGAGGTGAGAGAAGTATATGTCGGTTATCCTGCTCTGATTCATCTTCAGCACTTTGACATCTTCTATCTGCTTTTGTATCCCGTCTATGAAACCCGTCAGTATCTGCCTGTCCCACGACGTGACCTCCCAGTACTCGTATCCGTCCTTGTCGACGAACACCGGCTTCACGTAGAGGAGCTTCTGGCTGTAGTACGAAGATGGTATCCTGTCCTTTCTCACCTCTATGCAGAATATCGTATTCCCCTCGTGCTCCAGGTTCGTCACCCTGGAGTCCTTCTTCAGGTCCTCTATGAATTCACTCACTTTAGAATCATCGCCGTATATGGTCTGGACCTGGGGAGCGTGGGTGATGCCATCCTCCAAGTATACACTGAAAGGCACGCCGATCGTGGTGACCCCGAATTTCCTGCACCTGTTGCCTATTATGCAGTCGTGCCTTATCCTGAGCCTGCATATCCACATACCTTAAATTTAAGGCTAAGAAATAAATTAGAATTCCTCTTCGTCGCTGTCTATCTGGTACTTGCCCTTCGATGCATACTGCGTGGATATCTGGTAGGTTATCCTGGACTTGTAGGCACCGGTGCCTTCATCTTCTTCATCGGCGATCCCGGTATCGTACTTCTTCTCGTTTTCAAACTCGAGCTCATCTTCCCGAATCTTCACGCTCACCTCAAAGTAGCTCCTTATTGGTGGGTGCGATATTGGCGAACCAGGACACCTGAATTTCCACAGAAGCTCACCCGTGGCTATGTCAAGCGCATAAAGGAAGCAGTCATTGGATCCGATGTATATTACGCCATCATGAATCAATGCCGGCTGCCATGCCGGTCCCTCCATCTTGAATCTCCATACAAGTTTCCCTTTGGAATCGAAACAGTAGTAGTATTCATCTTCCGAGCTTGTGTAGACCCTTTCGCCGTCTGCTATTACTGATGTGAACGTTTCGTTTCGGACGACCTTCCACTCTATCCTTCCATCCGGCGTGAATGCGTACAGGAAACCTCCTTGGGTCGGCTGGACGATTATGCCTTTGAGGTATGCTCCTCCCCTTGTCATCCCGTAATCTCCGAATTTCTTCTTCCACACACATCTCCCGTCATCGATGCTGATCGAATACATCATCGTGCCCATCGTGCCGACGTATATGCATCCATTCACCACGAGGAGTGGCCGTATGACTACTATTTCTTCCTCGGCCTCGAATTTCCATATGAGATGACCCGTCTTTTTGTCAAGGCAGTACAGGTTCCTGTCAGACGACCCGAAGAAGATCCTTTCTCCGTGAATTGTCGGTACCGATACATTGGGCTTGTATGTGTGGAATTTCCATACAATGCTGCCATCATCGCATCTTATGGCATAAAGGTTCTGATCCCTGCTGCTGAAGTAGCATATCCCGTCCTGTTCAACAACGCTTGATGCTATCTCCCCTTGGGTTTCGAACCTCCATATAAGTTTTCCCGTCTCTGTGTCGAGGCGGTAAACGTTCCTGTCGTAGCTTCCGAATATCACCGAATCCTTGTAAAGTGCGGGTGATGACAATCCTATCCTGTCATGCGCTTCGAAGATCCAGACTGGCTCGTGG
>CAZGWZ010000043.1:0-8175 GCA_964529545.1 uncultured archaeon | reverse complement strand
TCCCTCTCTGACTCTCCGTAGAGGTCATAGACCTCGGAGCAGTTGTCGGTCGGCTGCACGCATTCGCCGTTCTGGCATACGTTCTCGTCGCCGCACGTAGTCCCTGAAAGAGGCTCGTTGACGCACTTGTAGCCCGTGTCCTCGCTGCAGAAGTCAAGCGTGCATGGGTTGTCGTCGCTGCATGACAGCGGGCACTCGTTAAGGTCTACCACTGGCGGCTCGTTGACCGTATCTCCTGTTTCGGTTCCGGCATTGGTAACCTGGCCGGTCTGGACGCATCCTGATACTAGCAGCATCGCAAGAATCCCGGCCAAAAAGATAACTGATTTGTTCATTGGTTTAGAATTGTATATCAGATTTAAAAGGTTTAACTGGCCAAGTAGTTCCAATACCTATAAAAGACTTCTGTTGTACCAGATAATCAGGTGGATATTCATGAAATACGCATTCGAAGGCAAGGATAGTGCGCTGAAAGCCGCACTGTGGGAGATAGGCTACATCGGCTGCGGCGCCAACGGATTCTACATACCGGATGCAGACTCCGTGTACCCCGGAATCGGCAGGTTCCTGACAAAAGGAAAGGAGAAGATAGAAATATGGAACGACAAGTACAGGAAAGGATTCTCCTTTGCCCGCCTGAGCAACGGGGAAGGTGACAATAATGCGTTTCCGAACCTCTTCAAGTCCTGTGAGTTCGAGGTCGAAGTCTACGCGGTACCGAATCCATGGAAAAGTCTCAGAAAGAAAGCGAGGACCACGAAGATATGTCTCGAAAACGGTGACGAGGGCACGTACAGGGCGTGGGTGGTTCACCCGCTGGACAACAATGCGACTGTGGTCCTTGACAAGGAGACCGCAAGAAGCGAGATAAAGAAGCACACAAAGGATATATTTCCCTGCCAGGAAGACCTCGAACTCCAATAAATTAATATATAATCCCTCATAATATAGAGATGAGAAACTCATGGCTTCTGCTCTTTGCATTCTTCTTCATGATATCATTGTCTGCTCAGCAATCAGCTGCATTCCCGAATTCCGCAGCGCTCTACTGCGAGAAGTCCGGATATTCGCATGAGATAGTCGAACTTCCTGACGGAGACAGGTCCATATGCATGTTCACGGAGAATGACGGCTGCGACGCCTGGGAGTTCTACAGGGGCGAATGCGGGGAGGAGCACAGAACGAAGGATGCGGGCATAGCAGATGAGGGCCTGGCGCTTTACGGGTCGGACCTGACGTTCGGCGCGGCAATAAGCGAGCCCGGCGAGGGCAGCGCATTCTCAACGCCATTCGGCGACGATGACGAAGAGGGATCACCAGAAGGCGGATCGACGCCATGCTTCAGCGAAGCCACGTTCGACTGGAGGCACGTCAACGGCTCCAACTGGATGACGCCTGTGAAGGACCAGGGCACTTGCGGGTCCTGCTGGGCGTTCGCGCCGGTAGCGATGGCAGAGTCCAAGTTCGAGATAGAGCTCGGGGAACCCGATCTGAATCCCGACCTCTCCGAACAGCAGATAATATCGTGCAGCCCTGCGGGAAGCTGCGCCCTAGGGGGACTGCCCGAGGACGCCCTGATATACATGGCCCTCGTGGGGATAGCCGACGAGGACATCTACCCGTATGAAGCTGAGGACAGCCCATGCGCGGTCGGACCCTCTTTCGGGGGGCCCTTCAGGAGGGTCCTGGAATGGGACTACGTGCCCATGGATGGCGTGCCTCTCCTTGTGAATGAAGGCCCGTTGACCGTGGGGTTCGAGATATACGCCGACTTCCCCGGATACTCCGGAGGCATATACGTGAACGGGACAGATGATATCGTGGGCCTTCACGTTCTGACGCTCGTAGGCTTCGACCTGCATGGCCGGTACTGGATAGTGAAGAACAGCTGGGGCACGGGATGGGGAGAGAACGGGTACGCACGTATATCATTCGACGTGCCGCTCTACGTCGTATACGGCAACACATATCCCGGGCTCGTGGTCCTCGAGACGGACTGGGACAATGACGGGATAAGCGACGCCGCTGACAACTGCAAGCACGTGGAGAATCCGGATCAGGCAGACAGCGATGCCGACGGCGTAGGCGACGCATGCGACGAGGATGAAGTCCCGCCGGCGCCCGAGTTCCCTGAACTCTTCATTCCTGTCATGATATCGCTGGCATCCGCGGCCATTGCATCCAAGAAGGCCCGCTAGGTTCCATAAATAGCGGCTGGGGTAATATTAATCGGCGTCAGCGCTTCTTCTCAAGAAGCTTCCTTATCCTGACGAGCTCTTTCAGCACGTCGCTTCCCTTGATGTTCTCTTCATGGTCGTCGTATGCCTCGACCGCGACGGGCTTCCTTCCCCGCACGAAGTCCATGAGCGTCTCCCTCATCTCCTCGAACATCTCTATGCCTTCGAGTCTTATCTCGGATGACCTCTGGTTCGGGCCGGAATAGCCCGCGGTCTGTATCTTGAGCGAAGCTATGCCGAAGTGCCTGGATACCGGTCCCTGGATGATGTCGACGTTGGTTATCCGGTTGTAGGGGACTATCCCCGTGTTCTTGAACCATACGCCCCTCCTCCATGTCATGTCGTCCTTTGTGAGCCTGTAGTTCATGGTCCCGTAGAACTTTGGTATCCAGTATACCGCGAAGAGGATGATGGGCAGCGCTACTGCCAGAAGCACCATGGTCACTACAGGAGGCGCGAATAGCACTATCGGAATCATCCAGGGAAGTCCCGCAATTATCAGTATGCTCAGGAAGTACACGAAGTAGAGCGTCCTGAGGGCAGGAGACGGACTGAACTCCTTTCCTATGACGATTCCCGCCTTTTCCATGGTATCCATTTATCTTTGTTCACCTGAATAAAAAATGTTATGGTGGAAGAGAAGGAAGACAAGACTGAAAAGGAAAACGAGGAAAAGAAGGAGAAGGTATACAGGTTTCCCCTGAAGAAGGAGGACCTGATGGAACTTCCCATAGGCGGATTTCGCGGGAAGATAAACGTGGTCTACACGCCGGAGAGGGCAGACGATGCGGCGGACTTCCTCTTAAAGCACAGGATGATTGGATTCGACACCGAGACCAAGCCCGTCTTCAGGAAGGGCCAGGCGCAGAACCCAATAGCGCTCATACAGCTTGCGACAGAGAGGAGGGCGTTCCTGTTCAGGATAAACGAGACGGGCATGACGCCGCTTCTTAGGAGGGTTCTGGAAAGTCCGGAAATACTGAAGATCGGCCAGGCCATGAAGCACGAGATTCTCACCATGAGAAAGGAGCTCCTGATAAGGGGAAGGGGCTTCATAGACCTCCTCGACATAGCCCACAAGCTTGACTGCGAGCAGAAGAGCGTCAGGGGCATGGCATCGACGTTCCTGGGATTCCGCATTTCCAAGTCCATGCAGGTCACGAACTGGGAGAGGAGCATCCTGACAGAGAAGCAGAAGCGCTATGCTGCGACAGATGCATGGGCGTGCCTGAAGATATATGAGGAGCTTCAGAGGCGCGGGCTCCTCAGGGAGATAAAGACCAACAGCCACAGATGAAAAAATAATCTTTTTAAATACCAATAAGTAACAAAAAGTATGCGATTGTCAGATTTGGCAGAGAACCGTCTGGAAAAGGATTTGTATGAGTTCGACATGGACAAGCTGTACTATGCTTTCCTCTCTAATATGAACAAGACCGGCCTGACCGGCTACAGATACGACAATTTCAGCAAGGCTCTCGGAATGCTTTGCGTCAGCATACAGAAAAACAAGGAACGCACAAAAAGCACCAAGACCAGACCGATTCTGGCAAAGACTGAGAAAGGCGCGTTCTCCAAGATACTTACAAGAGCCATCAGAACGGGCGCCACCGGCGACGACATCAGATGGCTGGAAACGAGGATATATCCGGACAGGAAATTGAAATACAACGATGCATGCTACAGCGCGTTCCTTGACGCAGCCGACGCAATAACGGCGATTTCCAGGGACTATAAGGGCAACGTGCCCTTCATGAAGGTCAAGGGTAACGTCATAGATGCCGACGAGAAGAAGGTCACAGAATGGCTCACGGATTTCTTCTATGTAAGGGACCTTTCGGATTATCAGGGAACGCCCAAGGAACAGAAGGCCGAGATGGCGAACAAGTTCTACCGCACGCATAAAATAGCGCAGGAAGTGAAGGCTGAAGGCAGGCCGCCTCTCAAGAGCGAGATGAGAAGGCAGCTTTACAATAAGCTCATGACTGGTTATTCCTCAAGGCAGAAGAAGGCAATCTACAGGAAGGTCATGGGTGAACTGTCTCACGGCGGCGTGCAGCTGAGTCTTTTATGACTGCGAACGACACACAGCGCAAAACCGTTTTTATTCAACCGTGAACATAATAATTATCATGAGAGCGCAGGCCGCATTCGAATACATGCTTGTCGTCATAATAGTCCTCGCGTTCATGATACCCATCTGGACATACATCGTCACAGTTAACAACGAGGCCAATGACGAACTATCGCTCTCTTACGCCAAGAACACCGTGGATGCTATAGCATCCGCCGCGGACCTGGTGTACACGCAGGGGCCGCCTGCCAAGGTGAGGATAAGCGTCAGCATACCCGGCGGGGTGCAGGGCTACAACATAACGAACAACACGGTGATGCTGGAGGTCGGCCACGGTGGCGCTGCAAGCGACATATACGCGATTTCGAGGGCACGGCTCAACGGGACGCTTCCGGTGAACGGCGGGACGTACCTGATAGAGGTAAGCGCTATAGAGGATGCAAACTATGACGTCAACATACGCCGCGCGGCTTAAGGGCCAGTCGGCATTCGAGTTCATGTTCATATTCGGCATACTGCTGTCTGCAGTCGTGATGGGGGCGTGGATATCCGGAGTGAGGACCGCGGAGATATCGCTAGAACAGAAGAAGCTGGAGATAAACGACGTGATGATGACGGTATCCGAGAAGATAAACACCGTATGGCTGGAGGGCGAGGGGTTCAGCACCAACCTCACCCTGCCCGGCCTCATAGCATCCACGCAGTACGAGCTGAACATCACCAAGAGCAGCGTGTCGATAAAGATCGGAGACGATCACTACCTAGGCCGCATAATAACGAATAACGTCAGCGGCACGCTCGTCAAGGGAGGCGTAAGCACGCTGACCAATATGGGCGATTACATCCGGATATCGTGACATTATTAAAAGAGAACCATAATTATTGTTATGAAATTCATACTCAGGATAAAGGAGAGCTACGGGGAATACATAAGAGGAGAGGTCGAGGAGTTCCTCCACAGCAACGGATGCGAGACCACGAGGGAGCTCGAGAAGGGATGCGACTTCGCCCTGAACCTCGGCGGCGACGGCACGCTTCTGAGGGACCAGACCCACATTGACTGTCCTGTCCTTGGCATAAACCCGGGAAAGAGCATAGGCTACTACCTGAGAGCTGACGAGAAGGACTACAGGGAGAAGCTCATGAAGCTCATGAAAGGCAGGAAGGGGAAGGACTACCACGTCCACGAGCTCATGAGGATAAGGGCAGAGCTCAACGGGAAGCCTGTCGAGGCCCTCGCCCTCAACGACATACTGATAAGCCCGATATACGTCAGGAGGATGCTCAAGGCTGAGATGGACGTCAGGAACAAGAAGACCACGGAGAGGAACTCGGGCATCATCGTCTACACGCCGACGGGCTCCCACGCATTCGCGCACTCGGCAGGGGCGAAAAGGATCAGGTACGACTGCGGCAAGATGGGGATAGCCGCATTCGCTCCGTATTCAGGAGTCCTCAAGAAGAGGGAGATACTCACCGACAAGGGTCCGGTGAGGATAGAATGCATGAGCGAGGAGGGCGAGCTGTGCATAGACGGAAGCGAAGTGAACATAACAAAGCTCAGGAAGGGCGATGTCGTGAGCATCGAGAAGAGCAGTAGCCCCCTCAGGATAGTTTCATTCGACAAGAGGTTCGACTGATTCTCAGAGCGTGGAGTTCAGCGTCTCCATGTTGAACTTGGTCGCTGCGCACCCGTTCTTTATGAGCGGCACCGCCTGGACCTTGAGCCCCGACTTCCCTAGCATCCTGAAGCCGAGCTTTATCTCCTCCGTGCAAGCGACGCCGACCACTCCGTCGTACTTGTTCCTCGAGAGCGCCTTCTTTATCCCCGAGCCTCCCGGAAGGACGTAGACGTCATAGCCTCTCTTGCCTGCAGCCCTGGTCGCCTTGTTGACGAGGCAGTCGGGAGAGCAGTGCCTGCATATGTATGATGGCATGTCCGGATTGAACTCCGCCTTGCACCTACCGTCCATGTACTTCCTCGAGCAGTGGGGAAGCAGAAGCGCCCTCCTGTCGGTCTTTAGGAAGGCCGCCCTGGCGGACACGTTCCTCAGCTGGGTGTCTATCAGGTCCTCTATCACCGTCAGGGACTCCGAGACCGGCAGCCCTGTTAACTGGTCCACATGGAACTTCTTGATCATGTACTGGGCGGCGTTGCCCACCTTCGTGTGGACTCTGCGCCTGTCCGAAAAACGGGCCAGGTCCGAGAAGAAGGACTGGGACATCTTTGAGAGGTCGAAAGTGAAGTTATAAGCCACATAATCACCATATATAATTAATATTGAGCGAAAGGCTTATTTATTTCAAATCAATCTGCATGCGGAATGGGATTTCCATGAAAGGTTCTATGAGATCGCCGGGTATGTTCATCGGGGTCCAGGGAAACGGCATAATATCGTTCGGCTCCGGGCAGCCGGACCTTCCTCCGCCAAGGTCCGTTTACAGCGCCAGTCCCGTCTGCAGGGACTCCCGGTACGGCCTCATACAGGGGATGCCTGAGCTGAGGGACGCCCTCGCAAGGAAGTATCCCGACTCGACGGCCGAGAACTTCGTTATAACGAACGGCGCATCCGAGGCTCTAGACCTCGTGCTGAGAGTCATATCCTCCGGTTCTGGTAAGAAGATACTCCTTCCAAAGCCATACTACTACTCGTATCCGCCGCTCGTGAGGTACTCCGGGATGGAGCCCGTGTACACGAACCTCGCGGAGGGGCGAATCGACATAGAGGACTTCGAGAAGAAGGTGAAGGGATGCAGCGCCGTCCTGATAAACTCCCCGTCCAACCCTACCGGAAGGGTGGAGTCCCTGAAGACGCTGAAGGAGATAGAGAGGATAACAAAGGAGCAGGACGTGCTCATAATATCCGATGAGGTGTACAAGGACCTGATATACACGAGGGACAACTACATGATAAAGGGCAGGAACGTCATCACCATAAACTCGTTCTCGAAGACGTATTCCATGTGCGGCTTCCGGATAGGATACCTTTGGGCCCACGACAGGAAGCTCATCGAGGACGTCATAGAGATGAAGACCCACACGTCTATGAACACCAGCCTCGTCAGCCAGGACATGGCGCTTGCAGCCACGAAGGTCAAGAAGAGCTTCGTCTCTAATCAGCTGAAGATATGGAAGGGCAGGAGGGACGTCATATATGAAGGGCTCGCATCCCTCGGCATGGACCTGTGGAGTCCGGAGGGCGCGTTCTACGTGCTCCCGAAAGTGGGAAACTCCGAGAGGTTCGTCATGGACATGTACAGGAAGCACAAGGTCATAACGTACATGGGCGAATGGTTCGGGGCTCCCGGAAGGGTCAGGTTCTCCTACGCGCTGGACGAGGCAAAGATACTGGAAGGACTGGAAAGGGTCGGGAAGTACCTGAAATCTGTCAAATTTTAATAGAGCCGGTGCAAATAACTATTATAGTTGGTAAATGTGATACTGGAACTTATCGTTCTCATAATACTCATCGCGCTCTCTGGGCTCTTCTCCGGAGCCGAGATAGCACTGTTCTCCCTCAGCGACATAAAGGTCAAGAAGCTCGTCAGGAAGAGGCGCAGGGGCGCAAAGACGTTGAAGAAGCTGAAGGGGAACCCGCACAGGATGCTCGTGACGATACTCATCGGAAACAACGTGGTCAACATAGGGGCTGCATCACTGGCAACAGTCGTCACGATGGATGCGTTCGGTTCCATGGGCGTTGGGATAGTCACCGGTGTCATGACGTTCATCATACTTATATTCGGGGAGATAGTCCCAAAGTCGTTCTTCCATCAGAACGCCGAGAAGATGTCGCTCGTCGTCGCCCAGCCGCTCTACATCCTGACATACGTCCTTTATCCTGTGATAATAGTCGTCGAAAC
>CAZGWZ010000042.1:0-8244 GCA_964529545.1 uncultured archaeon | reverse complement strand
TTACCTTGCGCCCTCTGCTTCCTTCTCTATCCTGTTTCTTTCTCTTATGGGAAGCGTCTTGGGGTCGCTGTCCGCAATCGCCATTATCTCTGAGGCTATTACCTCGGCGAGGGTCTTCTTGTGCTTGAATGTCGACCTGTATATGCCCTGGGTCATGAGGCGGAGCGCGAGGTCCACCCTTCTCTGGGGAGAAGTTATCACGGCCTTCCTGGCGATTATGCCGCCCATCTGGTATGCCGCTATCTCCTCGTAGAGGGCCGCGTTCTCTATAGCGTTTATGAAGACCTGGAGAGGGTTTGCCTTCTTCTTCTCCTCGATTATCTCGAATGCCTTTATGGTCTCCCTCATTATCGTCTGGTAGTTGCCGCAGAACCTTCCGGAAGTTATCTTGTGTCTCTTGCTGCTGTGGCCCGTGACCATGAGCTTGTTCATGAACCTCTCGATTATGCTCATGTCGTTCTTACGAAAGTCCCCGCTCTTCCTGCCGTATGTCCTTGGTACCATCATAGGCCTGAGGTTGAGGTACTTCACGAGGCCCTCGTCAGAGACCTTAACCTGGTCCATGTCCCACCTGTCGAACACTAACATCATCATTCACCCCTATGCCGTCTTCGGCTTCTCCTTCTTTCCCTTGAGGAGCTCGTTCAGGGACGCGCCGTTGACCTCTATCACCTTGTACTTTATCCCGTGCATCGAGCCGACCGCGGACTTCTGGGAGCCGCCGACGCCTGCTATCGTCACCTCGTCGTGCTCGTCTATGAACTTGATGGAGTTGGTGCCCGGCACAAATGCGGTCACCTGGGCGCCGTTCTTTATGAGCTGGACGCGGACGCACTTTATTATGCCCGAGTGCGGCTGCTTCTGCTCTACGCCCTTCTTCTTGAGGACTATGCCCCTTCCTATGGGAGCGCCCTTCAGGGGGTCGTCTGTCCAGAGCTTTAAGAGCTTCTTCTTCCCAGCCTTGGCGCTCCACTTGAACTTCTTCCTCTTCTTCACCAGGTTCCTTGCCGCGAATTCTCCCATATCACTTCAACCTCAGGTAATTTATCTTGAAATGCCTGTTTAAAAATTCCTTCATCACCTTGATGTTCCTTCCGCTCCTGCCGATGACTACGGACCTGTCGCTGCTGGGTATGGATACGGTTACCGAATCGTTCCCCACTTCAACGCCTTTTGCACTTGGTATCATGTTCTTCACCATCGCCTGCAGCTCCGGGGCGAACTCGAAGACCTTGACGGTCTTCCCGAGCACGTTGCTCACGGACCTTATGTTCGCGCCGTTCCTTCCGATTGCAAGTCCGGATTTGCCCTTCTCTATCATGAAGTACACGCAGCTCTCGTCGCGGATGCAGTCCTTCACGTGCACCTTGGTCATCCGCTCGAACACCGCTATGTCCCTTATGTTCTGTGTCTGGAATTTTATTGGCATACTAAACTACTTCTCTATTCCTAGTATTGCTATTTTAAAAGGCTTTCCGCAAGCCTGTCCAAGATCCGCTGAATTGCCGCTGAACTTGTGCATCTCTGTCTTTGACATTCCCGTGTAGTACTCCGCTTCCTTCATCGTGCCGGCCGGGCAGTTTGACGGGGTGAAGACAGCGACAAGGCCTCCCTTCTTCATCGCCTTGGTCACAGACTTCGTGCCTATCACTATCTTCCCTGCCTTTATTGCATCCTTTAGCATCTTGTCCGAGCTCATGATCATCACTTAGTAAACGTAACCTAGAAGCTTCCCGCCTATGTTGCCCTTCTTGGCGTCCTTGTGCGATATGACGCCATCCGGAGTGCTCACCAGGAGCACGCCGAGAGAGGCTGCTGGAAGGAACCTCTTCTCCCATGTTATGAAGTCCCGCCTTCCGACGGAGAACCTCGGCTTTATCGCGCCGCAGTCGTTAATCTTTCCAAGAAGCGACACCTTGAAAGCGCCTCCCCTCTTGTTGTCGATGTATTCGAAGTCCCCGATGTAGCCCTCTTTCTGGATTATGAGGAGCATGTTCTTTATGAGATTGGACGCCGGAGTGACGCAGCTGTCCTTTCCTATTGATTCCGCGTTCTTTATGACGGAAAACATGTCAGCGATAAGGTCGTGTCTCATAATCATCAGTCGTACTTGTTAAAGCCCAGCTTCTTTGCCTCCTCCCGGAAGCACTGCCTGCAGTATCTCAGGCCGTACTTGTTTATCACGCCTTCGGTCTTTCCGCACCTTCTGCACGGGGTGGCGTTCCTTCCGAACTTCCTGTCCTTGGGCTTTGAGAACTTGAGGAACCTCGCAAGCTTGACTTTCTTGTGCAATATCTGCTTCTTGGCGTTTTTGAAACTCATAGTAATCACTAAAGCATTAAATTTAAATTAATTCTTCAATACCTCCACGTCGAACTCCTTCTTGACCCACTCCATCGCTTCCTCGGGCTTTATCCTGTGGGCCTTTCCGACGCTGTTCTTGGAATATCTCCTCTTTGCGACCCTGTATCCCGGCCTCTCAAGGGTCACGCAGACGTCAAAGCCCATTATGCCTATCTCAGGGTCGTAGTTCACGCCTGGTATGTTTATGTACTCCTCTATGCCGAGCGAGAAGCTGCCGCTCTCGTCGAACTGGCTCGCCTTGAGCTTGTTCTCAAGGGACTTCAGGAGCCTAGAAAGAAGCTCCTTGGCCTCGCTGCCGCGGATGGTCGTCATGACGCCTATCTCCCTTCCCTTGGCAACGCCGAAGGTGTTCCTCTTCTTGGTCGCAGTCTTCACGACCTTCTTTCCCGATATCATCTCAAGAAGCCTCTTGGCCTTCTCAAGCTCCGGGCCGGGAGCGCCGGTGCCCATGTTAAGGGTGACCTTGGATATCCTTATGTCCATCATCGCGCTCATTTCATCTCACCCACAAGAACGTATTCCTTAAGCGTCTCTATCTCGCCTTTTGCCGTCTGTATGACTATCCCGCTCTTCTCCATCATCGTCTTCCTCTCATGGACGGCCTTTATCTTGCCGCTCGCGCCGGAGTTCTTCCCGGCGACTATCGTGGCGAAAGTGCCCGCCTTCATCTGGAAGTGCGAAAGTATCTTCTGTCCCGGAAGCTCTATGACAAGCGAGTCCCCTGGAACGTACTTGCTGTCTTTGCCGACTATTATGTTCCTGCCGTCGTGGAGGCTTATCTGAGTCTTTCCGCCATTGACGACTGTCTTGCGCTTTATGGAGCACAGCTTCCTTGAGGAATCCTTTGCCGGTATCTCCTCCAGGCCCAGGCCGTTTGCAAGGGCGACGACCCTGAACTGCTTCTTCGCCGTCGGGAACTCGAGAACGTCCATCAGCCCAAGCGGGTATTTGTCGTCCTTTACGACCTTCTTGTCGATCATGACCTCTCCCTTCTTTATGGCCTTCTTTGCCTCGTCCGCTGTCTCAGCGTACGAGAGGACGTCCCTAAGTGCGACCCTCAGGGGTATGCTGTTGCCCTTCGGATGAGGACCCGGCTGAGGCGTCACAACGAACTTGTTGCCCTTCTTCCCAAGCGGCCAGAACGAAGGCATCGTGTATCTCTTCATGTGCATAATCATTCACCCTTTCCCTTCTTTTCTAAAGTCTTCTTGACAGCCTTCCCTTTCTTAGAGGGCTTTCCCGCCCTCTCTATCACCGACTGCCTCTTCTTATCATCAAGCTTGAGCTTCGTTATCTGGACGTTGGACGGGGTTATCGGCCTTGGGACCTCGGATCCGTCAACCTTCTTTATCTTTATGCCCTCTACGTATATCTTGCACTTCTGGATGCTGACCTTCTCGACAGGACCGCTCTTCCCGCGCAGGTCGCCCCTCATTATCCTGACCTCGTCTCCCTTCCTTACCACCATGCTCCTCTTGCCCATGCTCTCCCGGAGCGGGGATGACAGGCCAGCGGAGAGGAACTTCCTTCTTACGTGGAGAGGCGCGTTATGCGTGTACTTCCTCTGCTTCCTCGGCTGTGTGCTGGACTTCCATTTGCATGACCATTCGTTCTTCATCTAATCACCTTAAACTACGATGTTTGAGATCTTGCCTACCGTCTTGAACCGCTCGACGGCTTCCCTTGCGACAGGACCCTTGACGAGGCTCGCGGTGGGATCGAACTTGTCGTTTAATATGACACCTGCATTGTCCTCGAACTCGACCCTCATGCCGTTTGACCTCTTGTACTCCTTCCTCTGACGAACTATGACCGCCCTGAAGACCTGGTGCCTCACCTTCTCGTTGCCGCTCTTCACCCTGCACATGACAACGTCCGCTATTCCTGCGGTGGGCCTTGCCTTCCTTATGCCCTTGAATCCCAGAACTGATATGACCTCGAGAAGATTCGCGCCGCTGTTGTCTGCGCACTTGAGAACCGTGCCGACCTGTATACCCTTCCCCCTGCTCGATGATATGGCCTTCATTCCTTCTTCACCGATTCCTTTGATACGACGACGAACGCCTTTGTCTTTGATATCGGCCTGCACTCAGCCACTACCACGCTGTCGCCGTCCTTTGCTGATATGCAGGGTGGGTTGTGGGCGGATATCCTGGATTTCCTTCTCTCGTAACCCTGGTACTTGGGAACAGACTTGGGATATCCCCTCTCGATGACGACGCTCATGTGGGATTTGGAAGAGACGACCTTTCCCTCGAAAACCCTTCCCCTGACGGAAAGCTTTCCATGCCATGGGCAGTTTGCGTCCTCGCACGGCTGCTCAGGCGCCTTCACTCCGATACCTATGTCGTCTCTCATTTCATCACTCCTGTTTTTCCGCCATTGCGAATTTTTGAATTATATAGATTAAATAACTTTTATAAATACTTTCCCGCCTTTTTATTTGTTTTCACACTTGCAGGCGGAAAAGCGCGGCACAGGGCCGCCCGGCTCATTCACCGTCTTTGGAAAGAAAACATATAAATATATAATCCTTTTATAATATAAGACCAGTTAGCCGTATGGACACAGAATCAGCAGTATGCGGACAACAGAAAAATAGTTTAACAGGAGGGATTGGATATGGCAGAAAAGCCACATTTGAACATAATAACCGAGGGTCACGTAGACCACGGCAAGTCGACATTGTTAGGCAGACTACTATACGATTCCGGTTCACTTGGCGAGCAGGAGATGAGGAAACTCAAGGATCTCGCAAAGGAACTGAAGAAGGAAACGTTCGAGTTTGCTTTTGTCATGGATAAACTCAAGGAGGAAAGAGAGAGGGGCGTCACGATAGACCTTATGTACAAGCCCATCATAACGGACAAGTACTACTACACGGCAATCGATTGTCCGGGCCACAGGGACTTCGTCAAGAACATGATCACTGGTGCAAGCCAGGCAGACGCAGCGATTCTCGTCGTGTCATGCAAGGACGGCATCCAGGAGCAGACGAAGGAGCACCTGTACCTGTCCAAGGTTCTTGGCATCAATCAGATGATTGTTGCGATAAACAAGATGGACGAGGTAAACTATGAGGAAGGCAGGTTCAACGACGTCAAGGAGCAGGTAAGCAAGCTTCTTTTGTCGATTGGATACAAGCCTGATCAGATACCATTCGTCCCTGTCTCGGCATACATAGGTGACAACGTCGCGAAGAAGTCAACAAACATGCCCTGGTACAAGGGCGAGACTCTTCTTTCGACCATGGACAACAACATAAAGGTCCCTGAGAAGGGAACCAGCAAGCCTCTTAGGCTTCCGGTTCAGGACGTCTACTCCATCACTGGCGTAGGACTCGTTCCTGTAGGAAGGGTAGAGACTGGCGTTCTGAAGGCTGTAGACAAGGTAATCTTCGAGCCGTCAGGAACCGTTGCTGAAGTCAAGTCCCTGGAGATGCACCACAAGCCGCTTGAGAAGGCAGAATCCGGTGACAACATAGGATTCAATGTCAAGGGAGTTTCCAAGAAGGACGTCAAGAAGGGTGACGTCATGGGACACCCGGACAACCCGCCGACGGTAGCAAAGGAGTTCACGGCACAGATAATCGTGCTCCAGCACCCGACGGTCATAACAAAGGGTTACACACCAGTGTTCCACATCCACACAGCGCACGTCGCAGGAAGGGTCACAGAGATAGTCAAGAAGATGGACCCCAAGACTGGCGCAGAAATCACCGAGAACAAGGAAACCCTGAAGACAGGCGACGCTGCAGTAATCAAGGTTCAGCCGCTACAGCCGGTTGCAATCGAGAAGCAGGCCGATTTCCCAGAGCTCGCGAAGTTCGCGATCAGGGATATGGGCAAGACTGTCGCTGCCGGAATCTGCATCGACCTTGTGAAGGCAAAGTAAACTTGAGAAGCTTCGGGGAATCTTCCCCGGTCTTCTTTTCTTTTTCTTCTTTTTGGCCAAAGGGCCGCGGCCTTGAGATAGCTTGAATATGTCTAGAAGTACAAATCCCAAGAACCTGCAATCGCGTGCGCTATATGCTCCCAGGCGGCTCAGGTGTCGGCGGAAGCTCAAGAGGCGCTTCGGTTCCGCCCGAGGCCTGCATGCAGGCTTCATAGTCCGCAGAGTTCGGATCGCATTCCGTGACCGTCGTGCACCCCGATGAGAAGAGAACGAGCGCAACGCATACGAGGATGACGAACGCGGGGATTATTTTATCCATGAATATTATTTGTCCGCAATTGGTATAAAAATAATATAGCGCCGAGGGCAGGATTTGAACCTGCAAGTCCGCAAGGACAGCCGCTTTCTTTCTTCGATGACGAAGATTCGAGGCGGTCGCGTTAACCGGATTCCGCCACCTCGGCAGATTTCTTAACAGTTATATAGATAATACATTAACCGTTCAAAAGTGTTTTGCCCCCAAAGCTTAAATACTTGCAGAATGTTTAAGTTTTTACTATGTCTTACACGCTCATCGTGACAGAGAAGCCTTCTGCGGCCAAGAGGATTGCGAGCGCCCTCTCTGACGGCGATGTCGAGAAGAAGGGACGCGGAGTCTCATACTACAGGATAACAAGGGGAGGCAGGGAGATAATGGTCGTTCCCGCGGTCGGCCACCTTTTCGTCCTCGACGAGAAGCAGAGGTCTCTCAAGTGGGATTATCCTGTATTCGCTCTGGAATGGAAGCCCACCTACACGAGGAAGGGCAACGAATGGGCGAAGAAGTATTTCGTGAACATGGAGAAGATTTCCAAAGGCGCAGAGGATTTCATATCCGCATGCGACTACGACGTTGAAGGTAGCGTCATAGCATGGAACATATTACGGTTCATAGCGGGGGTAAAGGACGGTAAAAGGATGAAGTTCTCAACGCTCACGACCCCTGACCTCCTCAAGGCTTATGACGAGATGACCGAGCACCTGGACTTTCCGAGGATAGAGGCCGGGCTTACGAGGCACCAGCTGGACTGGTACTTCGGCGTCAACCTGTCAAGGGCTCTCACCCTTTCCCTGGAGAAGGGAGGCTCGTTCAGGACGCTGTCAACGGGGCGTGTCCAGGGACCGACGCTTGAGCTGCTCCTCAGGAGGGAGGAGGAGATAGAGGGCTTCAGGCCGGAGCCCTTCTGGGAGATAACGCTCGAAGGCGAGGTTAAGGAGGGCGGCATAATCGCGTCCCACGTCAACGGCAAGTTCTGGGAGAAGGATGCGGCAGAGAAGGTCATGGAGACGTGCACCGGCCACGACGGGAAGGTGAAGTCGGTTGAGAAGGAGAAGAAGAACTACTACCCCCCGGTGCCGTTCGACCTGACCACTCTCCAGAGGGAGAGCTACGGCCTTTTCGGCTATTCCCCGAAGATGACGCTCGAGCTCGCGCAGTCTCTTTACGAGCAGGCGCTCATAAGCTATCCCAGAACATCGAGCCAGAAGCTCCCGCCGACCATAGGCTATGCAACAATAATCAAGAAGCTGCAGAGCAACATCGAGTACGACGGGCTTGCAAAGAAGCTGCTTTCAAAGGGCAAGCTGTTCCCGAGGCAGGGCAATAAGGAGGACCCCGCCCATCCAGCCATATTCCCTACAGGCAACAAGCCAAAGAAGGTCAACGCCTACCAGAAGAAGCTCTACGACCTTGTAGTCAAGAGGTTCATGGCGACGTTCGCAGAGCCTGCCGTGAGGGAGCACATGAAGGTCGTGACAGATGTCAACGGCGAGGACTTCGCCAGTAACGGCATAGTCACGCTGATACCGGGATGGATGGAGTTCTACGAGCCCTACAACAGGTCCAAGGAAGTGACCCTTCCGGCGATCGAGGAGGGAGAGATCGTGGACGTGAGGAAGCTTGACATGGCAGAGAAGGAGACCCAGCCGCCGAGCAGGTACTCGCAG
>CAZGWZ010000041.1:0-8437 GCA_964529545.1 uncultured archaeon | reverse complement strand
CGGGAAGAAGTGGATAGTCATGCACAAGAGGGGCAAGCTCTATCCGATAACGTCTGCGAATGCGATGAACGCCGTTGACCATCCGTTCGGAGGCGCTTACAGCGGCGTCAACAAGCCAAAGACGTGCCCGAGGAACGCGCCGCCGGGAAGGAAGGTCGGTACGATCGCCTCCAAGAGGACAGGGAGGAAGAAGAAGTAATTTATATTTAATGGGGATTGTTTAATATGGCAAAATTCAGCTACAAGGGAAAAAATGCAGAAGAACTGGAGAAGATGAGCATCGAGGATTTCTCGGGGCTCATAAAGAGCAGGGCCAGGAGGTCTCTCAAGAGGGGGCTTCCCGAGACCCAGAAGAAGCTTCTTGAAGACATAAGGAAGAACTCAGGGAAGTTCCATAGGACCCACTGCAGGGAGATGGTTATAATCCCGGAGATGGTAGGAGTCAAGATAGGGCTATACAACGGGAAGGAGTTCGTCACGATCGAGGTCAAGGACTACATGATCGGCCACAGGCTGGGCGAGTTCGCCGTGACGAGGAAGCAGATAAAGCACTCCGCGCCCGGATTCGGCGCCACCAAGTCGTCCAAGTTCGTTCCGCTCAAGTAAGTGATGATTATGTTAAAGTATGCTTTCAATCCGCTCGGAAAGAAGAACGTCAAGGTATACGGGAGAGGCCTCCGGATATCCGGCAAGGACAGCAAGATCATATGCGGGACCATCTCGGGAAAGACGCTACCCAAGGCCAAGGCCTTGCTTGAGAGGGTGATAGATGGCAAGCAGGACTTCGACGGCAAGTACCACACGAACGCGTCAACCGAGATGCTGGAGCTGCTGAAGTCCGCGGAGAACAACGCCGAGTTCAAGGGGCTCGACGCCGAGAGGATGATAGTGACCGCATCGGCTCACAAGGGCTTTAGGTTCTTCCGTCCGAGAAGGTTCAAGATGAGGAGACAGAAGAGGAAGGTCACGAACATCCAGCTCGTCCTTCAGCAGAGGTGATTGCCATGCCATTCAACAGCTATTTCGTAAACCAGAGCATAAGGGAGGTCTCGATAGACGCATTCATACGCCAGAACTTCCCTGCGACCGACTATTCGGACATAGAACTGCAGAGGACGCCTCTTGGGATAAAGATAGTCATATACACGCACAAGCCCGGCAGGGTCATAGGAAGGAGCGGCAGCAAGATAAACAAGATGAGCGAGCTCCTCAAGAACAAGTTCGAGCTCGACAACCCCCAGCTCGACGTCAAGTCCATACCGAACCCGGACCTCGACGCCAAGATAGTCGCAAAGCAGATAAGGCTCTCGCTGGAGCGCGGATACAACTACAAGAAGATAGGCAACCTCTCGATCAAGAGGGTCATGGACGCCGGCGCCGTCGGCGTGGAGATAGTCATTTCAGGCAAGCTCGGCGGAAGCAAGGGCCGCGTGGGCAAGTTCACGGCAGGCTACATAAAGCACTGCGGCAACAGCGCAGAGGAGCTGGTGGGCTACGGCTTCGAGGAGGCCATCACCAAGCCCGGCAAGATAGGCATAAAGGTCAAGATAATGAAGGAGTTCCTGGACATCACAGGAGAGGTCAAGCAGAAGGCTTTCAAGGAAGAGGTCAAGGAGAAGCAGAGGCCCGAGCCGGAGAAGCAGAGGCCTCTCAGGCAGGAGGACCTGATGGTTTCCGACGGAAGCCTTGACTTCGACTACAGCGAGGACGAGCTGCCGGACGAAGAGGAAGAAGCCCCGAAGAAAAAGAAGAAGGAAACGAAGGAAAAGGAAAACAATAAAAGCGGGGAAGTTAAAGATTAAAAAGGTCAAACAAAATGGCTGTGTTAAAATCAAAAGACGCAAGGAAGCTCTCGAACGTCGAGCTTGACAAGAGGGTATCTGAGATAAAGCTTGAAGTCGCTAAGGAGAAGGCCAACATCGCGATAGGCGCTCCAGTTTCTTCTCCGGGCAAGATGAGGGACATGAAGAGGACCGTCGCCCGGATATTGACTATAAAAAAGGAAAAGGGTGCATGAGCGGAATCTGTCCGAAATGTGGTCTACCGCAGGACCTTTGTATCTGCGAGACGATGGCTCGTGAGGAAGAAAAGATAAGGGTAGTTCTTGAGAAGAAGCGTTACGGCAAGACCGTCACCCTAATAGAGGGCATAAGCGGCGACGTGGACATAAAGAACGTCCTGAAGGAACTGAAGAATTCTCTTGCATGCGGCGGCACCTACAAGAACAAGACCGTGGAGCTCCAGGGCAACCACACGAAGAGGGTGAAGGACAGGCTCATAAAGCTGGGCTTCCCCGCAGAGAAGATAGAGATCGTTTAAACCCTTTTTATAAGACACGGGAAGAAACATAATTCATGATAACTCCCGGGAATCTCGTCAGGCACGAGCTCATAGGGCTCGCTGTGAAGATTTCTGAATCCAAGAACCCTCAGCTTTCGGGCATCTCAGGCCGGGTCATAGACGAGACGAGAAACACCTTGGTGATAGAGAAGGGCGACGGCAGCGAGAAGAGGATAGCAAAGGAGGACTGCACGTTCAGCTTCCGGATGCCGGGCTCAGGCGAATGGGTCAGCGTCGAGGGCTCGGTGATACTCGCGAGGCCCGAGGACAGGATAAAGAAGAAGCTTGACAAGTGGTAGGCATGGAGATTCACAAGACGGCTGCATTTCTGATAATAAAGGAAGGCAAGGTGCTTCTGATAAGGAGGCTCAATCCGCCGGATGCAGACATGTGGGCTGTCCCTGGCGGTCACATAGAAGATGGAGAGAGCCCTTTCCAGGCTGCCAAAAGAGAGGCATCCGAGGAGGTTCCGGGAACTGTCGTGGATGACGACAACGTCCTCGTATTCAACTACACTGTCCATGGAGGGGACAAGTACGTGAAAGAGACGCACATGCACAGGTGCTACGTGTTCACTGCGAGCCCTTCGCCGGAGATACGCACGGGCTCCGATGCCGGCGAATACGTCTGGGTGGATCCTGAAGAGGTCATAAAGCCGGGCTTTCTCATGAGCCGGCCCAGCCGCTACATGCTCAAGCGGCTTGTCGAAACCCGGGACAGGAAACTGCTTGGAAACCCATGACAGCAGCGTCTCAGACCCTGCCAAGATTCTTGTTTATGCTCAGGTTCGCAAGACCGCCCTTCCTCATGACGAGCTCGTTCGTGGTCACGAGAGATGCCCACAGCCCGGCGGACAGGATCGTCATGGGCACGCCGACGCTTAGCATCTCGGGCAATACCTCGAGTATGCCCACAGTCAGAAAAGGCGGATACGGCGTTATCTCGCCGTGAGCGACGTGCTCCACCATCAGCATCAGTACAGCTCCCCAAAGGATTGCGTTGAGCCACTGTATGTTCCATCTCTTCGGAAACGCCCTTGCGAGCGCCGTTGTTATTATGCCAAGGCCCATGGCAACAAGAAAGCATGCCATTTCATTTACCTCCCTTTTTACCTTTCCTCATGTCGATGATTACGTATAACTCCCATATTATTAATATTGGTATGAGCATCGCTATTCCGAGGACGGTGCCATTGCTTATCAGCCCCTCGGTAGTCATCTCTATGAACTCCCCGCCCTCGTAGCCGAGTACGTGGTCCGTCAGTATCATCACCGATGCGCCCCAGAGCATGAGCGAGAGGAATCCGAACTTGTACTTCTTAGGCGCGAACAGCCACAGCGCAGTAGCTCCTATCGCCGCAAGCATGGTAGTTATGAGCCACATATAATATCACAGTAGCAACTTTCTATCATTAGTGTTACCAGAGCTTATATTTAAATGTTAAGCTGTTTTAAAGCTCCGGAACGATATATTAGATTGACGAACATGACAATAGAGAGGGTGGGCGTGGCCTTCGAGCCTGACATACTGAAGAAGTTCGACAGGCTCCTAAAGGGATCCGGGTACATGAGCAGGTCCGAGGCTTTGAGGGACCTTGCCAGGAAGGCGATACTGGATTCCGAGGTCAAGGAAGGGAAGGGCATCGTGATAGGCACCATAACCATAATCTACGACCACCATGCGAGCAACGTCACCGAAAGGCTGCTAGACCTGCAGCATCACCACCACGCCGACGTGATATCGACCATGCACGTCCACGCGAGCGAGAAGATGTGCCTCGAGGTCATAGTGGTCAGGGGCGAATCCGCGGAAGTCAGGAGGCTCTCGGACAGCATAAGGGCAGTCAAGGGCGTAAAGCACGGCGAGCTCGTGATAACGAAGACCGGGCTCTGAATCCCAGAAAACAAGCCTAATGTTTCTATGACACGATTGACCCTATCTGGTCTATGTAATCCTGGTATGCGCCCAGATTGCCTGAATTGAGGGCTTTCTGAGCCAGGTCGTAAATCTCCGCTATCCTCATGAGTTTCTCGGCGTCCGTCCTGGAAATGTGCGTTTCCTCGTCCGTGCCGCCAGTCTGCTGGGTGCCTGCCCCGAATATGACGTCCAGCGCCTCCCCCAGGGTCTTCTGCATGGTGAGCTTGTCGCCGTATGAGACTATGACCCTCTGCAGCTGCGGAAGCGTTCCCTTCTCCGTTGCTTCAAGGTAGAGAGGCTCCACGTACATTATGGAGTTCTCTATCGGTATGACGAGGGTGTTGCCCCTAACGACGGACGAGCCGGACTGCGACCACAGCGTTATGAGCTGGGATATCTCGGTGTCCTGGTCAATCCTCGCCTCAATCTGCATCGGGCCGTAAGTCAGCTCCTGCTTGCTGAACTGGTATACGAGCACCTTGCCGTAGTTCTCGCCGTCTGACCTTGCGGCCATCCAGCCTATCATGTTCTCCTTGCCCTTGGGGGTGAACGGTATCATGAGTATGAACTCCTCCCTTGCCTCGCCCGGAAGCTTCATTATTATGTAGTACGGCTGCATCTCCTGCCTGCTTCCCCTGTAGACCTCGTCGGGGATGACCCACACGTCCTCCCTGTTGTAGAAAACCATGGGGTCCTTCATGTGGTATGTGGAGTAGATTTCCGCCTGCAGCCTGAACATGACCTCGGGGTATCTCATGTGGTCCTTGAGGCCGTCGGGCATATCTGAGAATTCCCTGAACAGCTCCGGGAATATCTTCATGTAAGTCCTTATGAGCGGGTCCTCATCGTCTATCACGTAGTAGCTCACGTCGCCGTTGTATGCGTCTATGACCACCTTCACCGAGTTTCGTATGTAGTTTATGCTCTCCCAGTCCAGGTATACCGGCTCAGAGTAAGGGTAGGCATCGGTCTTGGTGTAGGCGTCCATCACCCAGTACAGCCTCCCGTCTGAGACGACTATGTAGGGGTCGTAGTCGTAGAGGAGGAACGGCGCTATCTCCGAGACCCTCGTGTTTATGTCCCTGTTCATCAGAAGCTTGCTTTCTTCTGAGAGCGAGCCGGAGACGAGTATCTCCGGGGAGCCGAACTTGACGGCGTATATGAATCTGCTCAGCGTGTCCGGGATGGGCACTCCGCCCGAGCCCGAGTATGCGGTGTATATGTTCTCGTCGCCGGACGGATAGTCGAACTCGTCCGTGCTCGTCGCGGTTATGACGTAGTCGTAGGCCTTCTCGCCATAGTAGATGCGCATCTCGTCAAGCGGCACGAACTCGGACTGCGGCGGTATGTCCTTCAAATAGAACTGCGGGAGCCCCTGAGGTGTGACCTTGTCTACCGGATTCATAACGACTCCGTACCCGTGGGTGTATACGAGATGCATGTTGACCCATGTCTGAGCCTGGCTCGACAGGTCCTCGGTGTTCATCTCTCTCGCCGAGACGAGCACCTGCTTGTACGTCCCGTCTATGTCATAGCGGTCGACGTCGACGTCGTTGAATTCGTAATAGGTCCTGAACAGCTGCAACTGGTTGTAAGTCTGCTGCAGCGGCCTCCAGTCCCACAGCCTGATGTTGCCCACCGTTGCGTTGTTGGCTTCTATGTCATCCTTTGAGAGGTTGTAGGATACGGGGAATATCCTCTCCTGCGCGTCCGAGAGCCCGTAGGCTGCGAGCGTTCCCTGGATGTTCCTTTCCAGATACTGCTTCTCAAGATTGAACTCGTCAGGCTCGACCACGAGGCCCTGCATTATCCCTGAAGCCACCATACCGAGGAACGATATCGCGATGAACGCCGCGACGGCATAGACTATGAACCTGGGCTTCTTCAGCCTGATGTTGACGATGAAAAGCAGTCCTATCACGAACGCAATGCCAGACATCACCGTCATGAGAGGCAGGTTTATCGCTATGTCGGTGTAGCCCGCACCGAACACCGCGCCTTCCTGGGTGAGCATTATGTCATACCTGGATATCCATATGTTGGCCGATATGACTGTGAATATGAGAAGGAGGAGTGCGCTTATGTGTGGCATGAACTTGTCCCATGTCCCGGGCCACTTGACGCTCATGCCTGTGCCGAACTGGGGCACGAAAGGGTTGACGTTCTCCTGCGTCTCCCTGACCTCTATGCTGAATCCCGATGAGTGTATGATGTAGGTTATCGCCGAGAGTACGGCTGCGGTTATGAACATGCTAAGGAAGAATCCCATGATGAGATGGTACATGGGAAGCGTGAACACGAAGAATCCCATGTCCATGGAGAATACAGGATCCGTTATGCCAAACGGCGTGGCGTTGCTGTACTTGAGGACAGTCTCCCATGATGCGCCCATTGCGGCTGATGCGATGAACGCTGCGAGAAGTGCTACCGCTGTTATGAACATCATCCCTGCGCTCCCGCCCTTCTTGCCCTTCTTTACCGCGGCCCTTCTTGCTACCCACACATTGCCCGCGCAGAAGCCGAAGAACACGATGAATGACAGGAATCCTATCCCGAGGGACATCGATATGACCTTGAGGAATACGCTCTCATATCCCATAGATGTGAACCACATCCAGTCCCCGAGTATGCCCATGGTCGTGGAGAGGGTTATAATCAGGCCGAAGAACACCGCGTATATCACATGGGAGATTCTCATTCTATCACAACATAAAGTGGTTGATGTGGAGGTTTAAATTGGTTTTACGCAAAGCCATGTTTTCGCTTTTCTGATTTTTGCCTCGAGAGCGCTTATCTTCTTCAACTCCATTACGACAGCGAGCTTGTTGGACCTCTTGAGGTCATCGTTCTTCCTGATGAGCCACTTTTCAGACATCTCGGCCTTCTTCTTCGCCTCGACCGCGATCTTATTGGCTTCCTCGAGAAGGCTTATGCATCTTATTTTTTAGTATGCTAATCTTGTTATTAACGAGGTGATGGGATGTTATCAACAATACCAGTGAATCTGGAAAAGGTTGAGAAAAAGGATCTGGACAAGGAAATCCTGAGAGCGGGGATAATAGCCGAACTGGATGCCGTGAACCTTTACGAGCAGTTGGCGGCCATGGCCGGTAACCGAAAGATAAAGGCCATACTACTCGATATAGCAAAAGAGGAAAAGACCCATGTCGGCGAATTCCAGGCCTTGCTGTTGGAAGAGGACGAGGAACAGATGAAAGAGCTCGAAGAAGGAAAAAAGGAAGTCGAGGAACTGGATTAATCGATGACGGCCTTCCGGGCCGTCATTGCCTCTTTTCCAGCTTTCATTTTAATTAGTCTTCCGGATTGTAACCTTCTCTTCCAAGATCAAGTTTTATGAGCCAGAACTCGTTTTTTGCGTCGTCTATGATTCTGCAGTGAGGCCTTGACCCGGCCTTCTTGCCTTTCATGTGTTCCATTATCGCGTTCTGGAGCGGGCTGAAACCGCTTTTCATTATATACCCGTCTGTGAAATAATCCAGGCTCCACGCGCCTCTTTCATTTATGCCGCGAAACGGATATGCAAACGGGTTGCTCCTGAGTTCTGATCTTATCAGTCCAATTATGTTAGATCCGACAACATGCCTTTCTGAAATGAGGAATGCCTTCGCATCGGGCTCGCAATCATTTTCTATTTCTTCAAGAACATAACCCATGCCGTAATTATGTGTTGCCAGGTCATCGATGCGGACGGAGGGCTTTTCGCCCGCATTTCCGGAATTCGGAAGGTCCAGCCAGCTGACGATGCCATTAAGAAGAAACAGCGGGTATCCTCTTTTGTTGTTCATGTTCTTGTATGCTTTACCTGATGCGGTGTTGTATGTTTTTGCAAGTTCAACCATGTCATTTGCCATGCCTTCTATCTCATTATACTTTGCGCCTTTTCCATCCTTCAGGTCGAAAAAACACGCCAATCTGTCTATTATGAAAGTATAGTCAGGACCATAAGGATAACTTGCTTCTTCCCCTGTTTTTTCTCTGATGAGATCAAACAATTTTCCATGGTCTTCTATCGTGAAGCCGGAATAGAGGTTTCTCATGTCAAGCTCCGCCTTGTATGAACCGCGGACAGAGCCGTCATTCTGGATATTCTCCATGAAGCCCTGTATCACCGGTTCCTCTTCGGCGTAGGATATGAAAGGCATGAAAATTACTTGAAATA
>CAZGWZ010000040.1:0-8524 GCA_964529545.1 uncultured archaeon | reverse complement strand
CCGTAACCCTGACGGGGCTACTAATGCCGTACATCCTAAGCACCAATCGGATAGTTTCTGCTGCCTATAATCCATTCTGTACGCAGTTGATGAATTAAAAGCATGATTTCTAATATGAATAGGTGTTCTTCTGACAGAATTCACATTCATGCTGGCTCCAATAGAGGATATGACAAGCAATGCCTTCAGGACTATCTGCCATAGATACGGCGCCGACCTGACATTCACTGAAATGGCCAAGGTGGGAGCACTTGCGAAGAACAACAAAAGTACATGGTCTAAGTTAGAGTGCAAAGATGAGACCCCCACGTCCATACAGCTTATTGGAAGCAGAGAGGAGCATTTCAGAAAGTTTCTTGGCATGTTCAATCCACCCAAGGCCTTCCGAGGCTTCAACATCAATATAGGATGCCCGAGCCCGGACGTCATAAAATTCGGGCAGGGATGCGCCATGGTCAGGAAGACAAGCAAGGTGATAAGGACGGTAGGCATATTCAGGGACTACGGGTTTGACGTTTCCATAAAGATGAGACTCGGAATGAACAAGAATGATAAAGTGTACAAGGTTTATCTCAAGATAATAGAGTCCGCCGATGCAGATTTTTTCGTGGTTCATGCAAGGCACGGCATGCAGACCTATGCACACCCCGCAGATTTCGGAGTTTATGAAGAATGCGTCAAAACCGGGAAGGATATAATCGCAAACGGTGACATCATAACCAAGGAACAGGTTGAATATCTCAAAGGCATCGGGGTAAAGGGTGCCATGATTGGAAGGGCGGCAATTCTTGACCCAGCCATATTCCGCAAACTAAAGGGCTTGTCAAGTCCGGAACCAAAGAAAATCAATGAAGAGTATCTCATACTATCGGAAAAGTTCCAAGAACCATTGAAATACAGAAATAACATATCAAGATGTATCGGAATGTCCGACATGACGCTCTTCGACAACAACTTAAGTAGAAACTAACTACGGTTACCCACGATTAATAGTTCTGGTGGGCCTGTAATATAAACTTTAGAACAATAATTCTATTACATTGGAGGAATAATATGGCAGATAAAGTTCATTGTTCACACGTACTGGTAAAGACACAACCTGAAGCACTCGACGCGCTCAAAAGGATTGAAAGCGGCGAAAGCTTCTCCAAGGTTGCTTCCGCAGTCTCTCAGTGCCCTTCCGGAAAGAGGGGCGGGGACCTCGGAACGTTCGGCAGGGGGCAGATGGTAAGGGAATTCGAAAAAGTGGCATTCGACCTTCAGCCGGGACAGGTTTCGCAGCCAGTGAAGACGCAGTTCGGCTGGCACATAATCAAGAGGCTGAACTAGGCTTCTCTTTCTTGCCGTTCGTCTTCTCTATGACAATCTTCTTTGTCATGCCATAGGGGTATCTCTTGATTATATTTTTTGCTTCGAGCTTGCTGATTACCCGATGTATCTTCACCTTGGTCAGGCCCGTCCTGCTTACGAGTTCCTTCTGGGTCATCTCGCCGCCCGCCTTCTTGAGCTCGTTTATTATGGCCTTCTCTTCGGGAAGGAGGAACGTGTCTGCCATCTCCTCCTTGAGGCTGTCCAGCTCGTCCTCTCTCAGCAGCAGCCATATGGTAATGCCCGCAACTATTGACACTATGCCTCCTACGAGGTCTAACAGGGACTCGCCAGGGAAAGTGCGCCCACCCTGCGGACCCCTGAAGTCGCGCATCAGTAACTGCATGTCAGACGGGAGTCCCGTACGATTGGTGATGTTAGTGATGTTCATGAAAACACTGGCATCTGCTGACTCCATGACAGACATCCTGAACCAGAAGTCATACATCTGGGCAGAGAAGTTGAGTATAGAGTACCCTCCGAATATGAAGCATACGAACATAACAGCCATGAATTTGGTTTTCATTGAGATTTCCCCACTTATGTTAAGTTTCAATTCGTTTCAGTATTAATATATATTTCGTTTCAGACGCATAGAATCTGTTTCATCTCGTTTCATAGAAGGCTAATATCCCGTTTCATCCACAATCAATTACATGATACGGTCATGGAAGGAAACCGTATGGAAGTGAAATCATGGAAAACTCTATAATAAGACTCGAGAACGTGTGGAAGGTATACAGGATGGGCGAGATCGAAGTCCCCGCCCTGAGGGGCGTGGAGCTGGAGGTCAGAAAGGGGGAGTTCCTCGCGATAGCCGGCGCCAGCGGCAGCGGCAAGAGCACAATGATGAACCTTGTGGGATGCCTGGACGTTCCGACCAGGGGGAAGATAATGCTTGACGGGGAGAACATCCAGAGCCTTGGCGAGTCCAGGCTGGCGCAGACAAGGGGAAAGAAGATAGGGTTCGTGTTCCAGCAGTTCAATCTCATCCCGACGCTCAACGCAAGGGAGAATGTCATGCTCCCGCTCATGTTCCAGGACGTGAGCGACGAGAAGGCTGGCAGGAAGGCCGATGAGCTTCTGAGGCTGGTCGGGCTCGCCGACCGGATGGAACACCTCCCCTCGCAGCTGTCTGGCGGACAGATGCAGAGGGTGGCGATAGCGAGGGCGCTTGCCGTGGATCCCGAGATAATACTCGCTGACGAGCCTACGGGGAACCTCGACAGCAAGACCGGCGGTTTCATAATGGAGTTCCTGAGCAGGGTGCACAGGGAGGAAAAGAAGACAGTGGTGATGGTCACGCACGACCTCCATCTCGCAAAGTTCGCCGACAGGGTGGTCCACTTAAAGGACGGCCAGGTGGAGAGTGTGGAGAATCTCAGGAGGGGCGGTGCAAGATGAAGGACATGTACGTCATGCTGCTCCTGGCGGCGTCGGTTCTGTTCGTCTCGGGATGCGTCGGCGGGCCTCCGACCGGCAGGATGATGCATCCCGGCGACGAGGACATGGCAGATGTGGCGGAGATATTCAAGTCCGCCGGCGGGCTGGGAGAGATAACAAGCTATTGCAGCGACAAGCTGTTCTTATGCGGATACTACTGCAGGACAATAGAACCTGAAAACGATTTCTGCAGTCAGTTGGATTTCAGAATGGATAGGAGGTTTTTCAATGAATCAAAGTCATAGAATTTTGTTGCTTTGTTTTTTGGTTTCGGCTGCCTTCCTTTATGGCGCCGGCATTTCACAGGCGGCGGACGCGGAGACGGTTTCGCTCAACATATCGCTTGTGAACCAGAACCCGGACCCGGCGGGTGCGGGTGAGATAGTGGAGCTCAGGTTCTCTGTAGAGAACATCGGGCCCAAGGATGCCAAGAACGTGAGGCTGGAGCTGGTACCACAGTACCCGTTCCTTCCGGTCCCTGGAGAGAGCTACGTACAGACAATAAGCACGCTGTCTGCATACCAGACGGGAGACAACGCCGTGATACTCAAATTCAAGGTCAGGATTGACAGCGATGCGATGAAGGGTCTGAACCCGATAGGCATACGGAGGGGTGATTCGATGACAGGGATATCCGTGACGAACTACTTCGACATAGACGTCGGGGGGACGCAGTTCGCCCAAGTCATATACGTCGACAAGGCCAAACTCTACCCGGGCAATGAGACCCCGCTGACGTTCACCATAACGAACGTCGGGAGCTCGCCCCTCAGGAACCTGGTCTTCTCGTGGAATGATGCCGAGGGCGCGATACTGCCGGTCTATTCGGACGACACCAAGTACATAAAGTCCATAGACGTGGGCGAGTCTATTGACGTCCAGTACACGGTCGTCGCGGACGTGAACGCGGTCCAGGGGCTGTACAAGCTGGATCTCAGCCTGGCCTACGAGACTGACACCGGTGTGACCTACGAGATGAACACGCAGGCCGGGATATTCGTCGGCGGGGAGACAGACTTCGACGTCACCTTCTCCGAGAGCTCAGAGGGCGTGACCTCGCTGTCGCTTGCCAACGTGGGGAACAACCCTGCGTACTCGGTGACTGTGAGGATACCGCAGCAGAGCGGCTACCAGGTCAGCGGAAGCACGTCGACCATCGTGGGAAACCTGGACAAGGGCGACTACACGATAGTCTCGTTCCAGATAAGCCAGTCCGCGATGGGCGGGTCGTTCCCGGGCTTCAACTTCACCGGTTCGACCCCGGAGCAGAGGGCCGCGATGAGGGATTCGGCAGAGCAGCCGGGAAGCGAGGACCTGAAGGTCGATATAGAGTACACCGACACCACGGGGATACGCCACACCCTTGAAAAGGGAGTGTCCATACAGTTTCGGTCCTCAACGACCACCGACACGACATCCACGGCCACCACGCGCTTCGGCAGGCAGTCGGCTTCGAATCCGTCGCTGACGTACGCGGGGATTGCGGCGCTGGCAGTGGTACTCGTTGTCCTGTACATCAAGAGGAAGCGCGTCAGGTCCCTTGTCGGGAAGATGAGAAAGAAGAAGGGTTGATCTGATGAAAGCCTCTAAGTCCCTCAAGCTAGCAGTCAATATACTCAGGCACAGCAAGCTGCGCAGTTGGCTGACAATAGTAGGGATAGTGATAGGGGTCGCTGCGGTCGTCGCCATAATATCCATCGGCGAGGGCATGCAGCAGAGCATCGAGGAGCGCCTGGGCGGCCTGGGGTCTGACATCATAACCATAACCCCAGGCGCGTCCAGGGCCTCCGGGATGTTCATGCGTCCCGGCGGTGGTGGGGATATGAGGGTCGGGTCGTCATTGTCTGATGACGCGGCGGGCCTGACGGAAAACGACGTTCGCGTACTCAAGGGCATCGACAACGCAGAGTACATACAGGGCACCATATCCGGGAGGGCGGAACTGTACTACCTCGGCGAGACCGTGACTGCCTCGGTGGATGGAGTCGACCCGCTCGTCTGGAGCCACATAACGACCTCGGAGCTCGACCAGGGTCGCTTCCTCGGCGCGTCGGACTACGCTGCCGTTGTCGTGGGAAGCCGCATAGCAAACGATGTCTTCAAGCAGTCGTTGCCACTTAACCGTGTCATATCTATAGATGGGACGAACTTCAAGATAGTGGGCATCCTGAAGGAGAGCGGGAGCGGCTTCGGCGGTGGCGGCGGAGATGCGAGCGTGATAATGCCGATAGAGGCCGCCAGGTCGATACTTGACAAGGAAGGAAAGGACGTGGACTCCATAACGGTGAAGGTCGCGGACGAAACGATGATAGACGACACCATGGACGCCATCGACCAGAAGCTCATGCTGTTCAGGCACGTCACGGACAGGACCAAGGACTACACGCTAACGTCATCCAAGAGCACGCAGGAGACCATAAGCTCTACGATGGAGACCATGACCCTTTTCCTGGGCGCAATAGCCGCGGTATCCCTTCTCGTAGGAGCTGTCGGGATAGCGAACACCATGTTCACGACGGTCCTTGAGAAGACCAAGGAGATAGGCATAATGAAGGCGATAGGCGCCAAGAACCGCGACATAATGATGATATTCATGCTCAACTCCGCTCTGGTCGGCCTCGTGGGCGGCGCCCTCGGCGTCATACTGGGCACGTTCGCCTCTGGGCTCATGGGAAGCACGAGCATGACAACTACGGGCGGCGGAGCCTTCGGCGGCATGGGGAGCATATTCAGCAACACGCTCGTGACGCCGAGTCTGGTGTTCTACGCCATGCTGATAGCCGTAGGGATAGGGATGGTAGCGGGCCTGGTCCCGGCATACAGGGCATCCAGGCTGAGGCCTGTCGACGCCCTCAGGTACGAATAGTGCCCTGAAAGCTATTTATTGAATGCGGAGCTAATGGTCTTATGGAAGGCGACGAGTTCCTCTGCAAGGGATGCGGAGAGAAATGGAAGGCTCCGGGAGACACCGGTCCCCACTTCTGCGAGAGATGCTACAGCAGGGACATAATAAACCTCACGCAGGCCGAGAGGGACATCGATAAGAAGAAGTCATTCGAGGCTGACGCCAAGAGGAGAAAGGAAGAGAAGCTCTTAAAGGAGAAGATACTCCGTCACGAGGCTCTAAAGAGAAGAAACAGGACCGACAGGCATTACAGAGGCAAGAACAGCTGAAACATCCATTTATAAAGGGAAGCGTACATATACAAGGATGAAACTGTGCAAGGGTTCTTACTCTGCACTTTTTCAATAAATGGAGGATATTAGTATGGGAGATTTCGAAGACAGGGGCCAGAGAAGGAACTTTGGACCCAGAGAAATGCACAAGGCAACTTGCAGCGAGTGCGGAAATGAATGTGAAGTTCCATTCAAGCCCACAGACGGCAGGCCTGTCTACTGCAGAGACTGTTTTGCAAAGAGAAGGAAGTTCTAAGTAACGTCTTTTTAGGAAACGGTTAATCAGTTTAAAGTTTTATTTTCTGTAATTTATTGCAGCTTTTATTGTGATTCGGTTAGTCACACCTTTTCCTTTAGCCTTTCAAAGAATCCCTTCTCCGTCGCAGGCTTATCGCGGCCCATGCTCCTGCACAGGTCATTCAGAATCTCCTTCTGTTCTCCGGAGACCTTGTCTGGAATATTTACCACGACCTTTACGAGCTGGTCGCCCCTCGAGCCGCCGTGTATCTTTGGTATGCCCTGACCTCTCATCCTGAAAACCGTATGGCTCTGGGTACCGGAAGGTATCCTTAGCTTTGCCTTCCCCGTGAGAGTGGGCACCTCAACGTCTCCGCCCATTATGGCAGTGGCCAGATTTATGACTGTCTTGCAGAAAATGTCCCTCTCATGCCTCTCGAAAACCGGATGGGCCCTGACTGATATGACAACGTAAAGGTCACCTGACGCCCCGCCGTTCTCACCGACCTCTCCCTGCCCCTCGAGCCTGAGGTACTGGCCATCGTCCACCCCTGCGGGTATGTCCACGTCTATCTTCCTGTTCACCTTCTCGCGACCTGTCCCGGCGCAGTTGCCGCACTTCTCCTCAAAGACCGTTCCCCTTCCTGAACACCTGTCGCACTGGCTGATATTCACGGTCTGCATGAAGCCCATCCTTCTCACGACCCTGACCTCGCCCGTACCGTCGCACTTGGTGCACTGCCTCTGGTCGGTTCCCGGCTTTCCTCCGCTTCCCCTGCAGACGGAGCATTTCTCGTGCCTCGGGACCTCTATCTTCCTTTTCACGCCCTTCAGGGTGTCGGCAAGGTCTATCTCGAGCTCGTACTTGAGGTCGGCTCCGGGTGCCGGGCCTCTCCTGCCGCGCCTTCTGCCACCACCTAAACCTGTGAATACGTCGAATATGTCGCCGAAACCGAAATCCCTGAACAAATCATCAAAGCTTCCGAAGCCTGCGCCCGCTCTCCTCGGGTCGAAGCCCATTCCCTCAAGGCCGGCTTCGCCGTACTGGTCGTAGGTTGCACGCCTCTGCGGGTCCTTCAGGACCTCGAAGGCCTCGTTTATCTCCTTGAACTTCTCCTCGGCTGCCTTCTTGTCCTCGTTGACGTCCGGGTGATACTTCCTTGCGAGCTTCCTGAATGCCTTCTTTATATCCTCCTGCGAGGCATCCCTCGATACACCGAGAACGTCATAGTAGTCCTTTGACATGCAAAACCACGAAAAGTAGTTATATCATCACGTTTTAATAGCTTTACCCATCTTTACCGGGCTTCTCTATTCGCTCGTGCAGCTTCCTTATCTGTTCACGAAGGGCTATCGCGCGCTCGAAGTTGAGCTTGTCAGCCTCCTCGCGCATCTCAGTCTCCAGCTCTATTATGGCGTTAGGGACCTCTCTCTTCGGTATGTGTTTGACGTCCTTTATGTCAGCGACCTTGTCCTTGACGGGCTTTATTATGGTCTGCGGCTTTATGCCGTGCTTCTCGTTGAATTCGACCTGCATACTCCTTCTCCTATCGGTCTCCGCGAGGGCCATCCTTATCGAGTTCGTGCTCTTGTCCGCATATAGTATGACCTTTGAGTTGACGTTCCTTGCGCCCCTTCCTATTATCTGTATGAGGCTCCTCGCGTCCCTCAGGAAGCCCTCCTTGTCCGCATCTAGTATCCCGATGAAGCTCACCTCGGGTATGTCGAGACCCTCCCTCAGGAGATTTATCCCGACGAGAACGTCGAACTTGCCGAGCCTCAGCTGACGTATTATCTCGGTCCGGTCGAGTGTGTCGACCTCGGAATGCATGTAGCGGGCCTTAACGCTCTTACCTGCAAGGTACTCGGTGAGCTCTTCTGCGAGCTTCTTTGTGATTGTTATTAGAAGCGCCCTCTCCCCCCTCTTTATGGCAGCGTCGACTTCCTTTAGGACATCATCTATCTGGCCCTTTATCGGCCTGACCTCCACCATCGGGTCGACGAGACCGGTAGGCCTTATTATCTGCTCGACTATATGGGAGCTGACGCTCCTCTCATATTCAGCGGGCGTGGCGGAGACGAATATGACCGACTTCATGAACTTCTCGAACTCGTCGAACTTGAGGGGCCGGTTGTCGTAGGCGCTAGGAAGGCGGAAGCCGTAGTCTATCAGTGCCTTCTTCCTCGACCTGTCCCCGTTGAACATACCGTGGACCTGGGGTATGGTCTGGTGGCTCTCGTCTATGAACATTACGAAGTCATCCGGGAAGTAGTCGAGGAGGCAGAACGGCCTCTCTCC
>CAZGWZ010000039.1:0-8957 GCA_964529545.1 uncultured archaeon | reverse complement strand
ACACTCATAATAAACTATAAAAAAAGTAAAATAATTTCCCTTCTGAGAAGAGGAAGCTTCTCGAGGCAAAAATCCTCTACGATGTGGATAAGATTGATGCGTTCGGCGTAGTAGGAGTATACAGACACATAATATTTTACATGGAAAAGAAGGGCGCGTCCATAGGAGACATCCTGAAGCTTCTCAGAAAGCGGTTCGACGGATTGATGCTTGCGGAAAGCAGGGATCTCGCTAGGAAAGAGTACGACTACATTGACAACTTTTTTAAAACTCTTGAAAAAGAATTAGGTAAGGCGTGATTTCATGGAACTTACTGCGAAGGAAAAGGAAATGCTCTCCGGAAAGGAAGGAAATGCCGTCCGTCAGAGCATGGAGATACTCGTCGCGCTCGGCGAGATATTCGGCGCGAAGAGGATGATAGACGTTGCGAGCGTCCAGGTCTCCGGAGTTTCCTATCACAATCTGGGAGAAGCAGGGCTTGACTATCTTTCTGACCTCGCAAAGGACGGGAAGGTGAAGGTCCTGACGACCTTGAATCCCGCCGGGATGGACGTCGAGAACTGGAAGAGCCTTGGGATCCCCGCGGATTTTGCGGAGAAGCAGAAGAGGGTCATCGACGCTTTCAAGCGGATGGGCATAGTCACCACGTGCACATGTACCCCCTACTTCGTCGGCAACGTGCCCCATTTCGGAGAGAGCGTCGCATGGGGAGAGAGCTCCGCGGTATGCTATGCCAACTCCGTCCTTGGACTTAAGACCAACAGGGAAGGCGGTCCCAGCGCTCTTGCAGCAGCGCTGACCGGAAAGACTCCTGAGTACGGGCTTCATCTTGAGGAGAACAGGCAGGCAAAGGTTATAGTCAACGTGAATGCGAGGATGGAGAACAACACGGATTTCGGTGCCCTCGGTTATGTCATAGGAAAGAAGATCGGAAAGAAGATACCTCTCATAAAGGGCATCACGAAGGCAAGCATCGAGGAGCTGAAGAGCTTCTGCGCGTCCATTGCGACTTATGGCGGGACGGCACTATTCCACATGGACGGGATAACCCCAAACAAGACCCGCATCCCTTCGGAGAGGTTGTCTGTGAGCCAGAGCGAGATTGACAACGCCAAGAAGGAGCTCAATGACGGTGGCGAGCCTGACATATATGCCATCGGATGCCCGCACCTCAGCCTCAAGGAGGTAGGCGAGATAGCAAAGATGCTTGAAGGAAAGAAGGTTAAAAAGGAGATGTGGATATGCGTTGCAAGGCCGATAAAGAGCATAGCCGACACGATGGGTTACAGCAAGACGATAGAGGACTCGGGGGCGAAGTTTGCATGCGACACGTGCATGGTGGTGGCTCCAATAAAGGGAAGATTCAAATGCCTCGCAACGGATTCTGCCAAGGGATGCTTCTACGGCAGAGGTAAGAACAAGTTCAGCGTGGTATTCAAGACTATCCCCGAGCTTATAGAGGAGGCGACCAGATGAGCGTTACTCTGAAGGGAAGGAAGGTTGCAAAGGGCAAGGCTTCCGGAGAAGCTTTAGTATCAACGGATGGCATATCTTTCTACGGCGGCGTGGACACAGAGACCGGAAAGGTCGTGGAGAAAGACCACCCACTCGAAGGTAAGTGCATGACAGGAAAGATCCTTGTCTTTCCGACGGGAAAGGGAAGCACCGTGGGGTCTTATGCGCTCTATGAGATGAAGAAGCTGGGGACAGCTCCTGCTGCGATAATAAACAAGGAGATAGAGACTATAATCGCGGTGGGTGCCATAATATCTGAGATCCCGTGCGTCGATAAGATAGACATAGCGAAGATAAAGACCGGAGACAGTGTCGAGGTAGACGCAGACAACGCTAGGGTAATCGTCAACTGACTTGACGTTTAAACGTTCGATTTTTAAAGCTCTTCATCACAGCCGTACTTATGAAAAAGAGGATAGTTGTGGGGATGTCCGGAAGCTCATGCTCGATCCTGGGCATAGAGATGCTCAGAGCGCTCAGGAAAGCGGGCGTGGAGACGCATCTTGTCATGTCCAAGTTCGCAGAGAAGGTCGTTGAGCACGAGACCGGGATGAAGGCTGACGATGTGAGAAATATCGCAGACCATTCCTACGACAGGAAGGACTTCTTCGCATCAATCGCTTCGGGCTCTTTCAGGACGGACGGCATGATAATAATCCCGTGCTCCATGAAGACGCTCGGTGGTATCGCATCGGGATACACCAACAATCTTCTTCTCAGGGCAGCGGATGTCACCCTGAAGGAGAGGAGGAAGCTTGTGATTGTCGCGCGTGAGACCCCGCTGAGCCTAATACACATCAAGAACATGGAGAGGGTCACCCTTGCGGGGGCAGTCGTTCTTCCGCCGATGCTCACGTGCTATTCGAACCCCAAGGGCATAGATGACATGGTTAGCCACATAATAGGAAAGGCCCTGGACCAGTTCGGCATAGAATACGAATACAAGAGATGGAAATGAAAAAAGAAAAATGCGGATGAGGAACTTAAGTTCCTTCCTGCCAGCTGTTTAGGTACTTTATCTGCTCCTCGTCCAGCTTGTCAATCTTCACCCCGTAAGTCGCAAGCTTCAGGATGGATATGTTCTGGTCGACCTCGTCCGGGAGCTCTATGACCTCAGGCTTGAGCTTTCCTCTGTTCTTCGCGAGGAATTCGCATGCCAGCGCCTGTCCGCAAAAGGATGTATCCATGACGGTTGAGGAATGCCCTTCCGCGAGGGCGAGGTTTACAAGCCTTCCCTGCGCAAGGCAGAATATCCTGTTTCCGTTTCCGAGGGTGAACTCCTCCACAAGAGGCCTCACTTCCCTGAACTTCTTCGATATCTTCTTGAGACCCTTGTAGTCTATCTCTATGTCGAAGTGGCCGGAGTTGCAGACAATCGCGCCGTCTTTCATCTTCTCCATGTGCCTCTTCTTTATGACGTGCTTGTTCCCTGTCAGTGTCACGAATATGTCTCCGATTGGGGCAGCGTCGTCCATCTTCATAACGGTGTAGCCGTCGTAGAATGCCTGAAGCGCCCTGAATGGGTCAACTTCCGTCACGATGGCCTTTCCACCCATGCCCTTTGCACGGAGCGCCACGCCCTTCCCGCAGCTCCCATAGCCTGCTACGACCACGGTCTTGCCAGAGACGAGCACGTTCGTGCCCCTCTTTATGCCATCCCATGTGGACTCGCCTGTGCCTATGTAGTTGTCGAGGAGATGTTTGGTCTTGTTGTCGTTCACAGCGACTATCGGATACTTGAGCGCATTGTCCTTGACCATGGCGTTGAGCCTTATTATCCCGGTCGTGGTCTCCTCGCATCCTCCTATGATGCTCGGTATGAGATCCTGGTGCTTAGAGTGTATCTCGCTCACCAGGTCGCACCCGTCGTCTATCGTTATGTGAGGCTTCTGCCCTATCACATAGCCGATGTACCTGTAATAATCCTCGTTAGTCTCTCCCTTGTACGCCCATACGTGCACGCCTTCCTTTGCAAGCGCAGCGGCCACGTCGTCCTGTGTAGACAGCGGATTGCACCCGGTAATCGCGACCTTGGCGCCTCCGGCTATGAGCGTCCTGACCAGTATCGCAGTCTCCTTTGTCACATGTAGTGCAAGCCCTATGGTTATGCCCTTGAACGGCTTCTCCTTTTCGAACCGCTCCCGAATCTTCAGGAGTGCTCCCATCTCCATCTCAGCCATGTCGAGTTTCATCTTTCCCTTGTCAGCAAGGTTGATGTCCTTTACTTCGTAAGAATTCCCTTTATCCATAAAATCACCTTTAATTTTCAACAAACATTCTTTGTTTACGTAAAATTAATATACTTTCATGCAGCTTTCACGTAAAATTTACGTATATTATGTGAATATATGAACAAAAGTTAATTTAATATATGAAGTTGTGTAAAATATTCATATGGATTCTACAAACAGGAAGATAGTAGACCTGCTGAGGGAAGACTCGAGGAAGACCATACGTGAAATCGCTGAGAAGATAGGTTCCAGGCCGTCCACTGTGCACCAGAGGATACTGAAGATGAGCAGGGACGGCATGATAGAGAAATTCACGGTCAAGCTGAATGACGACATGGTGGGAGAGGACTTCACGGCCTTCATGTTCGTGAAGACAACCCCTTCGACAGATCTCGGCAAGGGAGTTCTCTCGGACAGGTGCGTGAAGGAGGTCTTCGGCCTCACGGGAGAATACGACATGCTTTTCAAGATGAAGTTTCCGGGAGTTAAGGAGTTCAACGATTTCGTCCTCAAATTCAGGAAGACGCAGAACGTCGTCAGCACGCTGACGATGGTTGCAACTGCCAAGATAAAGGAGGAAGTCTGACACAAACTTAAAGAAAGGAGGAGAATGATAACACATGCAGGACCTGGTACTACTCAAGATCGGGGGCTCTATATGCACCGAGAAGGCCAAGGGTGAGTTCAAGGTTAAGAGAAGCGTAGTCAAGAGGATAGGCCAAGAGATATCGGAAGCGAAAAAGAAGAAGGACTTCCGGCTCATAGTGGTCAATGGCGCAGGACCGTTCGGCCATGTCAACGTCACGGATTACGACATAAACGAGGGGCTGCATACTGAGAGGGACTTCGAGGGCTTTGCAAAGACCATATGCGACTGCGGATACCTCAACTGGAGCGTGGCCGATGCGCTCAGGGAATCAGGCATCCTCGCACTTCCGTTTCCGACATCCTCTGTCGTTGTGCAATCCAAGAAGAAGATAACAGGATTCAGCGTTGACGTACTAAGGAAGATGTGGGATTCGAACCCCTCGTTAGTGCCTGTCATGAACGGCACCATGGTGCCTGACATTGCCATGAAGGGAAGCGTCATCAGCGGAGATGCCGTCCTAGAGTACCTCGCCGCAAGGTTCAGGCCTGGCATACTCATATTCGCAACGGACGTGGACGGCATATTCACAGGAGACCCCACAAAGGACAAGAAGGCAAGACTGATAGAGACCGTCACCAAGGAGAGCTTCGGCAACATGAAGCATGCCCTTTCAGGCTCGTCCAATGTGGATGTGACAGGAGGCATGCTCGGCAAGGTAGAAAGACTGCTTGGTCTTAGGAACAACACGGTCATAGTCAACGGCAGCATCCCAGGAAGAGTGAGGAAGGCGATTCTCAGGGAGCCTGTGAGGGGAACGACGATATCAGTGAAGTGATTCGGTCCATATTTAAAAGGGATGGTGAAATCATATCTATGAATACTGAAAAGAGGAAGATGCAGCACATAAGGGTGTGCCTCACGGAGGATGTCAGCTCGGCCGCCACAAACGGCTTTGGGAACTACTCTTTCACCCACAATGCCCTCCCGGAGATAGACCTCGGGGACATAGACATCAGGACGACTTTTCTTGGAAGGAAGTTCAGCTCACCGTTCTTCATAGAGGCCATGACGGGCGGCACAAAGGAAGCGGAGAGGATAAACAGGAACCTGGCTAGGGCCGCGCAGGAGCTCGGAATAGGAATGGGAGTCGGTTCACAGAGGGCCATGATAGAGGACCCGTCGCTTTCTGATACTTACAGGGTTAAGGACAAGTGTCCTGACATATTCCTCGTGGGTAACATAGGAGCGTCACACATACTGCAGTTCGATACCAAGAGGATAAGGGACTCGCTCGATTCGATAAGGGCCGATGCCCTCGCCATACATCTCAATCCTGCCCAGGAGATAGCCCAGGATGGCGGCCACCATAAATGGAGGGGAGTGCTTTCTGCGGTGAAGAGGCTCTGCTCAGAGCTGGACGTACCTGTAATAGTCAAGGAGGTCGGCTCAGGCATATCGACAGAAGTCGCAAGGAAGCTAGAGCGCGCCGGCGTCGACGCTATAGACGTTGCCGGTGCCGGCGGCACCAGCTGGCTGAAGATAGATTCGATAATCGGCAAAACGCCTTTCGACAGCTTCTTCGGCTGGGGCATACCCACGGCAGAATCGCTAGAGCAGTGCGCCCGTGCAGTCAAGGTCCCGCTGATAGCATCTGGAGGCATGAGAAACGGTATAGAGGCGGCAAAGGCCCTGTCCTTGGGCGCATCCCTTGTAGGCGTTGCCCTCCCGCTCCTCGGCCCCGCCTGCAAGTCATCAGATGATGTGAAGGCTGTTCTTGAGAAGATGATACTCGAGCTGAAGACGACGATGCTCCTTGTTTCAGCCAGGAATCTTTCTGAGCTCAGAGGGAAGGCTAAAAGGGCCTGAGCCCGAATAATTTAAGTACAGATTCCAATCACCAAGTATGAAGGTCCCAAAAAGGGAAGTGATAAAGTTTGTAGTAAAGTCTGTTCTCCACAAGCGCTTTGCCACCTCGCAGGAAGAGCTGACTTCAAGGGTCAACAAGGAGCTGAAGAAGGTCGACCCTGAGTATTCCGTCACAGGGAAGAGGCTCAGGGAAGTCATAGTCTCCATGCCCGAGATAAAGGTTTCCGCATCGCTCAAGAAGGGTAAGATAAGGAGCAGTTGTCCCGTTTGCGGCCACTCGCTCAAGAGTGTCTGGACTAGGAATCTGAAGGGGAGGAAGGTCGTCGACGGGCTCAGGTGCCAGAAGTGCGGCTTCAAGGGAAGGTCCGGCAAGTGTTCGCCGGCAAGATACATTTTCAGAATGGCGTGACCATGCAGATGTTTAAACGCTACGTGCCTGTTATGAATGGTATATAGGTTAACTTCATTAATAAGCTAGCCATAGTTCTATTATCTTGGAGTGGTTAACATGAAGGTGCTGATGTTCGGCTGGGAGTTTCCACCATATGTGACCGGGGGCCTTGGCACGCATTGCTATAACCTGACAAAGGCTCTGAGTGCCAGGAACGTGGGAATAACCTTCGTCATGCCTTCTGCGGGCAAGGCAACAGTTCATCCTTTTCTGAAGGTCGTCAATGCAGGGGACATGAAGGTGATTCATGTCGACGCAAACATAGCTCCTTACGAGCCTTCGTGTGAAGCCGGATATTCCCTGGACGAATCGAAGGCCACGGACCTTTATGGGACCGACATGCGCAGCCGCGTGACCAAGTACACGAGGCTCGCCTTGAAGGCCGCCCAGAATGAAGACTTTGGCATAATACACTGTCATGACTGGATGACGTTCCCGGCAGGCTCCGAGATGAAGAAGAAGAGCGGCAAGCCGCTCCTCGTCACCGTCCACTCCATAGAGCACGACAGGAATCCGATCTCGCCGAACCAGTGGATAACTGACATAGAGTGGAAGGGCATGTACGATGCCGACAGGGTGATAGCTGTCAGTTCCTACATGAAGGACAGGATAGTCCAGAACTACGGCGTTCCTCCGGAGAAGATAGACGTGATACACAATGCAGTGGAAGCTTCCGAGTACGGAGGGGGCCGGATAATGTTCGGCGGCGGGGAGAAGATAGTCCTTTTCCTCGGAAGGCTTGCGATGCAGAAGGGCCCGGACTATTTCCTGAGGAGCGCTAGGAAGGTTCTTGAGAAGGAGAAGGACGTGAGGTTCGTGGTCGTGGGAACGGGAGGGATGCTGCCTCAGCTCATAGACCAGTCAATAAGCGAGGGGATAGCAGACAAGGTTACGTTCGCTGGGTACCAGGAGAGCATATCCGAGTACTACAGGATGGCGGACATATACGTGATGCCCTCGGTTTCCGAGCCCTTCGGAATAACGGCGCTTGAGGCGATGGCCTCCGGGACGCCCGTTCTGATATCCAAGCAGTCTGGAGTTTCCGAGGTCCTCCATCACTGCATGAAGGTCGACTTTTGGGACACAGACGAGATGGCCAACAAGATAATAGGCATGCTCAAGTACAACGTCATGAGGGACGAGATGCGGACAAACGGCACAAGGGAGATAGACGGTATCAGCTGGGGTAAGATAGCAGACAGGACCAGGGACCTTTATTCAAGGATGGTCGGTGGCTGAATGCCCGCCGTCTGCTTCTACTTTCAGGTTCACCAGCCAATAAGGTTAGCCAAGTACACGGCATTCGATATAGGCAACGGCAAGTCTTACTTCGACGACGAGAGGAACAGGTTCTATCTGGAGAGGGCTGCGAGGAAGTGCTATCTTCCGACAAACGCGAAGCTTCTGGAGCTCATAGAGGCTCACGACGGCAGGTTCAGGTTCTCATTCTCAATGAGTGGGATACTGATAGAACAGCTCGAGCGCTTCTTTCCAGACGTTCTGGAGTCCTTCAGGAAGCTGTTTGACACGGGATGCGTAGGCGTCCTCAACGAGACTTACTATCACAGCCTAGCATACCTGATTTCGAGGAAGGAGTTCAGCGATCAGGTGAAACTGCACAAGAGGAAGGTGAAGTCTGCCTTCGGGCTGAGGACGAACGTCTTCAGGAATACGGAGGCGATGTACAGCAACGACGTTGCAGGTGCAGTCGAGGAGATGGGCTATAATGCGATTGTTGCGGAGGGTCTGGACCACGCACTTGGATGGAGATCGCCTAACTACCTTTACAGCTCCAAAGGAGCCAACATGAAGGTGTTCCTGAGAAACTACAAGCTCAGCGATGACATAGCCTTCAGGTTCTCGTTGAAGGAATGGAAGGAATGGCCTATGACGGCGGACAAGTTCGCTTCGTGGATAACAGCCTCAGACGGCCAGCTCGTGAACCTGTTCATGGACTACGAGACCTTCGGAGAGCACCAGTGGAGCGAGACAGGGATATTCGACTTCCTGCACCACCTTCCCGGAGAGTGCCTCAAGCACGAAAACGTGAGCTTCATGACCCTCTCCGAGGCCGCAAGGGCCTTCAGGCCGGTGGGTGATTTCGACGTGCCGTATCTCAGCTCGTGGGCGGACGTGCACAGGGACGTTAGTGCATGGCTTGAGAATGGCATGCAGAAACACACCTTCGAGCAGCTCAAGTCCCTTGAGGATGTCATAAGGAAGGGCGGGAATTCCAAGCTTCTCGATGTCTGGAGGAAGCTCCAGACATCCGACCACTTCTACTACATGTGCACAAAGTGGTTCG
>CAZGWZ010000038.1:0-8983 GCA_964529545.1 uncultured archaeon | reverse complement strand
CGAAGAGCTCGTCATAAGGCCGACATCGGAGACGATAATGTATCACATGTTCTCCAAGTGGATAAGGAGCCACAGGGATCTGCCACTCAGGATTAACCAGTGGTGCAACATCGTCAGGTGGGACACGAAAATCACAAAGCCCTTCATAAGGGACAGGGAGTTCCTCTGGTCAGAGGTCCACACGGCGCACGCGACGATGGAGGACGCCATAAAGCAGACCGAGGACTACGTGTACATCTGCGACAGGTTCCACGAGGACCTTGCGATGGCCGCGCTCATAATGCAGAGGACAGAGAACGACAAGTTCCCGGGAGCGGAGTTCTCGCTAGCCTACGACACGCTGCTTCAGGACGGGAAGGTCATACAGGGCCCGGGCGGCCACTTCCTCGGGCAGAACTTCTCGAAGCCTTTCGGTATAACATTCATGTACGAGAACGGCGAGAAGGACCACGTATGGCAGACGTGCCTTGGAATGACCACGAGGCAGATAGGCGCGATACTCATGCAGCACGGGGACGACAAGGGCGCCGTGCTTCCGCCGAAGATGGCTCCCGTACAGGCCGTGATAGTACCCATCATATTCAAGGGCAAGGAGAAGATGGTTCTCGGCAAGGCGAAGGAAGTCGAAGGGAAGCTATCCAAGGCGGGCATAAGGGTCCACACGGACGACAGGGAATACTCCGCAGGCTACAAGTTCAACGACTGGGAGCTCAAGGGAGTGCCGGTCAGGATAGAGATAGGACCAAGAGACATAGACAACGGGAAGATGGTCCTCGTCAAGCGAAACGACGGTAAGAAGGCGGACGCAAAGCTCGGTGACGCGAAAGCCGTGAATGACATGCTTCAGAAGATACAAAAGGAGATGCTCGGCAAGTCAAGGAAGAACCTGAAGGAAAGCATAAAGGACGCGAAGACCATGAACGAACTGAAGAAGCTGGCAAAAGGCGGCGGCTTCGCAAGGACCTGCTGGTGCGGCTCAGAGGAATGCGAGGACATGATAAAGGACCAGACCGGAGGCGCCACCGTGAGGGGCACGCTATACGGCAAGTCCGAGAAGGCTTTCTCCGACTGCGTGCAGTGCGGCAAGAAGGCAAAGCACGTCGTCTACGTTGCCAGGGCGTACTGAATTTAAACCTTTCTAACAAAAATGATTCTATGCGCTCAATAGCAAGAATATACTTCGGTCAGGAAGATTACTCACTAGAAACAACAATCAACAACATAGAGAGCATAATGGGATACAAGGCTACGCTGAGAGCAAGCGATGGTGCAGAGCCATTCGTCCAATTCGATACCAAAGGAAAAGGCCAGATACCTCTGAACTGGCATTCAAGCTTCAACATAGAGCTCGCAGTATACGAATGATCTCCTGCAAATGATCATCTTCTGAAAATCATTTTTTAACCAATTCAGCAAACTATTAACAGGTGATGTTTTATGAAGAAGCTTCCTATAGCGCCGTTTGAGACGATAATAAAGGAGAACGGCGGAAAGAGGGTTTCATTCTCCGCAGGCGAGGCGCTTGCGGAGGTCGCGGGCGAGATTGCAGCGGAGATAGCGAGGAACGCCGCCCTCATGGCAGAGCATGCCGGAAGGAAGACCGTCGTGAGAAGGGACGTGGAGATTGCGAGGAAGAACCTGAAGATACACATATGACGCTTATAATGAAGACGAAGACTGAGAGGAAACGGTCGAGAAAGCCGGGATGGCAGCAGGAGATAGCAAGCGAACGGATGGAGATACTCCTCGCCCTCGCAGGGAAGGAATTCAAGAAGCACCCGGAGAGGTCCGACAGGTACGCGGCGCTCGCACGAAGGATAGGCATGAGGTACAACGTGAGCGTACCGAAGGGCTCGGGCCGCATATGCAAGGGCTGCCAGAAGTTCATGGTACCGGGTGAGAACTGCGTGGTCAGGACGAGCGCCAGGACGCGGGCGGTCGAGACGAGGTGCACGTCCTGCGGCAAGGTCTCAAGGCACCCGTACGCTAGGGAGAAGGCAAGATGATAGAGTTCAGGGTAGTGATACTGGCAAGCCTGATAACCATATTCGTGTCAGTCTTCTTCATACACTTCGCGTTCAACAGCTTCATAAGGGTCAACGAGCTGTGCGCGGTAGAGATAGGCCCGACCTGCGCATCGGCAAGCATGTTCCTGCTATTCATATTCTGCTTCTCGATAGTGCTCGCGTTCATCGTCGTGATAGAGAGCACGGTCTACTACATCTTCAGGGAGGTCGAGATGAACATGATGATGCAGGTCTCCGGAAGGGTGCACAGGACCATGTCAATAACAGAGCTGGAGAAGAGGATCAGCGAACTGAAGACCGCAAAGAAGGATGCCGAGAGGAAGTACTTCGGCCGGGAGATATCAGAGAGCACGTACGTTGAGATGAAGCAGAAGTACGACAAGGAACTCATGGAGACCGAGATGGAACTCAACAAGGAAAAACTCAGGGCGATGGAATAGCAGCAAGCCTCTTATGCATGGGTTATTTAAACCTTTTTATATACTAACTGTTCTTATATATTGAAAATAGGTGAAGGCATGAACATAAAGGAACTTCCGGCGGAAAAGCTCATAGAAAAGGCAGCCGAAAAGCTGAAGAAGATTGAACAGATCGAGCCGCCAGAATGGGCGAAGTTCGTGAAGACCGGCGTCCACAATGAAAGGGCTCCCGACCAGGAGGACTGGTGGTACATAAGGGCAGGCGCGGTCCTTAGAAAGATTGCGGTCGAGGGCACGATAGGCACCGAGAGGCTCCGAAAGCTATACGGCGGAAGGAAGAATCTGGGGCACAAGCCGGAGCACAAGAAGAAGGCTTCGGGGTCCATCATAAGGAAGGTGCTCCAGCAGCTGGAGGCTGCAGGGCTCGTGGAGAAGCAGAAGACGAAGGGAAGGAAGATTTCTGCGAAGGGCTCGTCATTCTTAAGCGAAGTCGCTAAAGAGATAAGGGAAAAGTCCAAATGAATGGGGACAGCAGAAATGCAGAGAGCTATCAGCAGTCACAACAGATAGAGGCGCTCAAAAGGCAGTTGATTGCAAAGATACTCTCGAGGGAGGCATACGAGAGGCTGGGGCGCGTCAGGTTGGCAAACCCGACGCTCGCTTCGCAGGTGGAACTGTACCTCATCCAGATATACCAGGCAGGAAACCTGAACACTCCCATAGGCGACGATAAGCTCAAGGAAGTACTCAAGGTACTGACGCAGAAGAGGGAAACGAAGATAAAGAGGTCGTGACATGTCAGGGAACAAGTCTATCGGAAAGAAGCTGAAGCTCGGGGCGCTTTCAAAGCTCAGGCCGTCCCCCAGATGGGCTGACATAAAGAAGTTCGGCCTCAAGAGGGCCAGGAGCAGGAGAATAAGGGTCAGCACCAAGAAATGGAGAAGGGACAAGCTGAAGATATAGGTTGATATTCATGGCAGACAAGAAGCAGGAAGCAGTGGCGACAGAGAAGGTGTACACGATACCCCTAAGAAAGGAATGGCTTCCCGAGGGAAGGGTGCAGAGGACCAACAAGTCCGTGAGGTCCGTGAGGATGTTCGTCGAGAGGCACACCCACGCGTCCGATATAAAGATTTCTGAGAAGCTCAACAGCGCCCTCTGGGCGGGAGGCGCCAAGAACGCCCTGCATACCATAAGGGTGAAGGTGAACCTCATAGAGGACACTGCGAGCGTGAGGCTTCCCGAAGAGATAAGCCTTGAAGAGGAGAAGAAGCAGTTCCTCGAGAGGGAGAAGTCCAAGAAGGAAGAGGAGACGAAGAAGGCCCAGGAAGCGATGGCGCAGGCCCAGATGGCGGCGAACGCGCAGAAGCAGGCAGAGGAAGCGGAAGCACAAAAGGAAGAGAAGCCCGCTGAAGAGGAAAAGCCCGAAGAGAAGAAGGCTGAGGAAAAGAAGGAAAAGCCCAAAGCCGATAAGAAGCCGGAAAAGAAGAAAGAAAAGAAATAAACCGCGCAAAAAAGCGCGGCAAGTTCTCTTGAATCAGGATTTAGAGGTAAGCTTCGTTGCCACGACATCGGTTACTATGCCGTAGACTATCCCGGCTGCGACGAAGACTTCCATGCCGCCGTAGAGCCCTATGATGACGGACATCACCGCGCCCATCACGGCTCCCCTCAGGGCGGCGTTTCTCATGGCGCCCTTGACGAGGACCAGCCCGCCGGAAAGGCCTATGACGAAGCCTATCATCAGCCTCGCATAGAAGACCGTCGCCAGGTAACCCATCGTGACCTCAAATCCCGGAATCTCCACCATCGAGGTGCCATATGCGCAGAAGAAGCCGAAGAACGCGGCCAGCACAAGCGATATGATCATCCTCTTTGCGTTAAGTCCTTCCATGAGAAATGCTTGGAGAATCTTTCTTAAATATCGGAAGGAAGTGCCGTCCCGGCAGCGACGCTCCTGCCATCCGCTGTGCATGGAATGAAGAGCTTGTTGCCATTGACGGACGCGTGGGAGTGCTCCCTGTACAGGACGACGTCGGTCCCCACTGAGCTCGCAATGTCCACGGCAGCGCCGAAGCCGTCCCCAGAAACGTACGGGAAGCTGTGCCTCTGCCCGCAGATCGTGGCCGTTATCAGATACCTGTCCAGCGGCGTCCAGTCATTCATCCTATATACTTGGCACAAAAAGATAAATACTTGAACTGAATGTTCTCTTATGGCTTTCAAAATCAAGCAGAAGCCCGAGGACTTCGTCGTGAGGGAAGTGATACACGACGAGCTCTCAGAGTCCTGGAAGGAGAAGATGAGAAGGATAAGGGGCATCCCCCCTAAGAGCGAGGGCGGCGAGAAGTACCTGTGGTTCACCATGAAGAAGTCCGACAGGGACTTCTTCAGGACCATAGAGGCCCTCGGCAAATCCCTCAGGATAAGCACAAAGGACATAGGTTACGCAGGCACGAAAGACAAGAGCGCCATCACCTACCAGACAGTCTCCGTCCCGATAGAGAAGGAAGAGGATGTCCGTAAAATCTGCATGAGAGGTGTCGAGATAAGCGACCTGCGCCACAGGAACAGGAGGATAAAGCTCGGCGAGCACGAGGGAAACGAGTTCGAGATAACAGTCAGGAGCATCGGAAAGGGCGACAGGAAGAAGATTGAAAAGAGGCTCGCAGAAATCAGGGAGCGCGGGATGGTCAACTACTTCGGAGATCAGAGGTTCGGCTCGGTGGAGAGCTCAAACGACCGGGTCGGAAAGATGATAGTCCTCGGGGACCTCAAGGGCGCTGTGGACATACTGACGAAAGGAGAGCCGAGGGAGGGGACGGTGGAGAGCAGGATTAAAGAGCATCTCGAAAGGAAGCCCGAAGACCACGCCGGAGCGCTCATGCTCATGCCGCTGCGCCTCATGAAGCTCCTCCTGCACGCATACCAGGCCAGGATATGGAACCGGAGCGCCGAGGAGTACGCAAGATACTCAAAGGATAACACGGTCATACCCGTCGTGGGGCACAAGACGAGACTCGACAACTACCCACGCGTGAGCGGGATAGTGGAAGAGATACTCGAGAAGGAGAAGATAGACTGCAAGGACTTCCGCAACAGCCGCTTCAAGGAGCTCTCCTCAAGAGGCACGGAAAGGGATTTCATAGTCGTCCCAAGGAACCTGACGTGGGAATTCAATGATGACGAAGAAAGCAAAGGAAAGCTCAGGCTCGTCCTCAGGTTCTTCCTTCCCAAGGGAAGTTATGCGACAGAGCTCGTAAAGCAGGCGATGCCGCAGTAGGCTCAGTTCCTTTTCGAGATGTCGTTAACAAAGTAGAATTTCACAAACTCCAGGGTATAATCGATGATGCCCCTGACGACGTCCTCGTCCTGGCCAGTGGTGTTGGAAATCTCTGCTATCGCGCTGCTCTTAGTCCCATTAGCGAGATTCTGAAGCTCCGGGTCGTTTGTCCGCAGATAGAAATCAAAGTCCTCGGGCGCGTTCTCCTTTACGGCCACTATGTAGGCGGCCATGTACTCGTACTGGTTCCTGTTCAGGTACCCATAGGCGAAAGTCCTGTATATGACATTGTTGTTGTCAGACGGGTCCATCATGGCCTGCATCTCCCTTCTGATCTTGCCCCCGTTCCTTCCCCATTTCATGACAAGGATTTGAAAGGAAGATTATTAAGCAGAAGCCACAATTCTAATTATGGCCAAAAAGTCCGGAATAGAACTGATAGAGGAAGGAAGCGGCCTCAAAACCAAATCGGAGAAGAGCAACGAGTGCCCGGTCTGCGGCGCCCCGAACGGCCTTCAGAAATGCGAGAAGTGCGGATGGGGCATAGAAGAGGACATGGACCCGCTCCTCGGCACAAGCCTCGACCCCGTGTCGACTCTCCGCGACGCCAAGATAAGCTTCATATCGATACGAAGGGAGGCTATGGAGCTGAAGAATAAGAACCAGCTCCTCATGGCCAACAACCAGAAGTTCGCAGAGCTTGTGGAGGTCATGGGAAATCTCATAGGAAAGCTGAGGACGGATTCGGGGAAGAGGTACGCCTACAGCTTCGGCGAAGGAGGATGGGGCGAGTCCGGAAGAGACGGCAAGTCCGCGATAAAGTTCGACAAGAAGCAGGTGACCATAGAGGACATCAACAAGCAGCTCATGGAGATAACCCATCTCATCAACAAATACAAGAAATAAATAAAAGGGACGCTGGACAATAATAATTATTGGTGAATTAATGACTGAAGAAGTACAGGCACAGAATCAGCAGGCGCCCGAGCAGCCGCCAGAGATGACGGAAGAGCAGAAGGCAAAGCACATGGAGCACGTGAGGGGACTTGAGGACGTCGTGGACACGCTCACTGAAGACGTCGTAAAGGCGCTCGACATAAAGGAAGAGAAGAAGCAGCTTATCGACAAGATACGAAAGCTCAAGCAACAGGAGCTTCAGCTCAAGGAAGTCGTAGGCGATCTCAAGAGCACGAGGGACAAGCTCGCAACAGAACTCAACAGAAAGCAGGACGATATAAGCATCCTCCAGACCAAGATAGACTCCTTAAAGGAGGACAAGGCGCATCTCTCAAGCGAGAAGATATCCCTTTCAGAGCAGATAAAGAACCTCGAATCAGAGAAGGAACAGATGGCCCATTCGCTTGAAAAGACGAATGACATGCTCCTGAAGCTCAGGCACCAGATAGAAGCTTTTGACGAAGAGATAAAGAAATGAGGCCGAAGGGCTTCATCCTTTGTTTTTTCTTTGTCAGCTTATTTTATTTTTAAGCAATATTCCCGGTTATGCCTACCCAGGCCGCGTCAATCCATAATAATATGCCTGCTAAAATTATAAAACTTTAAATAATAGTAGGGATAAAATATGACTATGGTATACGTCAAACGTGACATGGAAGCCGAAATCGAGAAATACATGAAAGAAAAAGAAATACTCTCGGTCGTCGGACCGAGGCAGTGCGGCAAGACTACTATGATAAACATGATACTGGACAGGCAGGAAAAGAAGGGAAAGGTCGTTGAAAGGCTGAGCTTCGATGACCAGAAAGTCCTGAGCGTCTTTGAAAGGGATGTGGATTCCTTTGCAGAGATGCACATCAAGGGAAAGGACATACTGTTCATTGACGAGGTCCACTACTCAAAGGAGAGCGGGAAGAGGCTGAAATACATATACGACAAGTTCGGTACCAAGATGATAATATCGGGCTCTTCCGCACCCGAGATGTCGATATACAGCCTGAAATACCTCGTCGGAAGGATTCTCACATTCACGCTCTTTCCATTCTCATTCAGGGAATTCCTAAGATACAAAGAGCCTTCGATCATGGGGACTTTTGAAAGGGGTGCTTACAAGGATACTATCACAGAAAGACTCAACAGGCATCTGGAGGAATACCTCACGTTCGGCGGATTTCCCAGGGTCGTGATTTCAGAAGGAGAGGAAGAAAAAAAGAGAATCCTCGGGGGGATAATGAACACATACCTTCTGAGGGAAATAAGAGAGATACTCGATATAAGCGAGGACTATAAACTAATGGACCTTCTGAAGTCGCTGTCGCTGCAGATCGGAAACATCATAAATTACAACGAACTCTCTACGCTGACCGGCTATTCTTATTTAGAACTCAAAAAATACCTCAATGTCCTCGAAAAGACGTTCATATGCAGTTTTGTAAGGCCGTTTTTCACGAACAAGAGAACGGAAATCGTCAAGAATCCGAAGGTCTATTTCTTCGACACAGGATTCAGGAATGCATGCATCGACAACTTCTCAAAGGAGAGAGCCGACAAGGGAAGCATATACGAGGATTTCATCTTCACAGAACTTTCGCGGAGAGGTGAAAACGCAAAGTTCTGGAACACGAAATCAAGTGCGGAGATGGACTTCGTGATTGAAAAGGAAGGCGGATTAATACCGATAGAGGTGAAGACCAAGACAAAGGAAGGGAAGATAACGAAGTCCTATGACTCCTTCATAAGCAAGTATTCGCCGAAGAGGGGATATCTTTTGTCACTGGACCTGGAAGGCAAAAAGAGAATCGGTGATTGCGATATACGATTCCTTCCGTTCGTGAAATTTTCCTCATTGGAAAAAATATGACGATTGCGAAGAATGTTATTTCTAAACAGAATCATAATTTTGCCGATTCCTGCACTGAATGCGTGCTCCCAAAAAGCATTTTCTCTATTTTTGGTGTAAGTTATGGTTCCAATCTGCCTGATATATTAATTTTTCATTGGTTCGACAGCTAGCCGCTGACTGTCCGACAAACAGGTTTAAAAAAGAGCACCATTGTACCGCATGTTGCGTGTTTAAACCTGGTTTTATAAATCCCGGCGCAAAGAAAGACGCATGAAAAGCTCGTCTGCCCTGGCGGCCGTCTTCGTGACAATCGTCGCCGCAGCGGCATTTCACCTGCTCTTTATCCCAGGGACCACAATCGCGCCTTCCCTGGAAGACGACTTCGACGTGACTTTCGACGAGGAGCCTGGACTAGACCACGTGTGCTTTGTCATAGACGTGAAGAGCAATCTCG
>CAZGWZ010000037.1:2922-9241 GCA_964529545.1 uncultured archaeon | reverse complement strand
CTTCCTTCTCGCGAGTGTACTCCCTCTGCTTTCCGGACCTGAAAATTGAGAGCAGGTCATCAATGAGGTGGCTGAACCTATAACCGACGCTGTCCAGATTGCCTATCTCAGAGGAAAAGATTCCGTAAAGCTGCATCATTTCATCGGACGTCATCTGGCGGACATCCTTTGCATACATGTCTTCTGTGTCCGACCTGAAGACCATGGTCTTCTTCAGCTTTCCGGTGGTGGTAGAAATGGTCGTAGAGTAGACGATGTCACCGTCGAGGACCGTGAGAAAGAATCCCGCATCTTCCGGAACCCCGCTATCAATCCCGTGACTGTACGCGTAAGGCGCGATAGATATCTTCCTGTTTATGTAAGTGTCACCATAGCTTAACGATATGGGAAGCATCTTTTTCAACGTCTTCGCGTAATCGCCTTTTCCATAGTCTGGGATCCACTTCCCTATGCTATAGGTTCCCATAAATTATATTTATAGCGCAGATTTTTATACATCATACTATGAGGACGCCGGACGCTTTTCGGAAGATGACGAGGGGGCCGCAGATAATAACACTCAAGGACGCATCCATAATCGCGGGGTTCACGGGCATATCGCCAGGAGACAGGATAGTGGATGCCGGCTCGGGGTCGGGTTTTCTCGCAGTCTTCATGGGTAACATCGTCAGACCTGAAGGGAAGGTGTTCTCTTACGAGATGCGCGCGGACTTTGCAAGCCTTGCGAAAGCGAACGTGAAGAAGGCAGGACTAGAGGAATACGTCGAAGTCAAGGACAAGGACATATTCAACGGCATAGACGAGAAGGACATCGACGTGATAACGCTTGACATGCCGGAGCCATGGCACGCCATAAAGCACGCGAAGAAGGCGCTAAAGGATGGCGGATACCTCGTAGGGTACGTGCCTTCCGTCGAGCAGTTCAGGACGTTCGTGCTCGAGTGCGAGAAGGCGGGACTGAAGCATGAAAGGACGGTTGAGTGCGCCGTGCGCGAGATGCTCATCAAGGAAAGGGGCACGAGGCCTGAGACGAAGGGGCTCCTGCACACGGGATACCTTTCGTTTATCAGGAAGAAGTAAATCATGAAAGCTTCTTTACTATCTGCTCTAAGGAGAGCTTTGCCTCTTTTCCGCTCTTCATGTCATGGAGCGTGTACTTCCTCTCCTGGACTTCCTTTGGCCCGAGTATGACTGCATAGGGTATCCCCTTCTTCGAGACGTACTCGAGTTGCTTGCGTATATTCCTTCCCATGAGCTCGGTCTCCGTGCTTATCCCGGAGGAGCGCAGGCTCTGGGCAAGCCTGACCGCCTTGTCAGCAACATCATCCTTGACTGGAGCGACGAACGCCTTTACAGACGTCCTCTCCTTCTCCGGCTTGATTATCTCAAGCAGCCTGTCAATACCCATTCCGTATCCGGTTGCAGGGACGTCATTTCCGCTGTATAGACCTATCAGCCTGTCGTACCTCCCGCCGGAAGCAACAGAGCCCATGTCTTCGCTTCCCTTGACCATGGTCTCGAACACGAATCCCGTGTAGTAGTCTATGCCGCGGACTATGCTGAGGTCTATATCGACCTTTCCCGCGCCCATCCTCTTTGCAACGGCCTTTATCTTCTGAAGCTCGTTCATCTCCCTGCTGGACGCCTTGCCCGACTTCACAAATCCCATGAACTTCTCTATCTGGGCGGGCTTTATCCCGCGGGCCTTCATCTCGTTCATAACACCATTCTCGCCGATCTTGTCAAGCTTGTCTATGGCCCTGAACACGTCAGGCGTCTTGCTCTTAGGAATGCCTGCGTTCTTCACGAAGAGGTCGACGATCTTACGGGAGCTTATCCTGAAATAGAAGTCCTTCACACCGAGCGCCCTCATGGAATCGCTGACCAGGGCGAGGAGCTCGGCATCGGCCTCAGGTCCGGCTGGTCCTATCAGCTCTACGCCCGCCTGCCAGAATTCCCTCCATCTGCCGGCGCCGGGCCTGTCGTAGCGCCACATATTGGTTATGTAGCAGAACTTCGCGGGCTTTGAAAGGGAAGGGTTCGATGCGACGATTCTGCATATCGGGACGGTCGGGTCGAAGCGAAGGCCAAGCTTCCTTCCGGACTTGTCCTTGAACGCGTATATCTCCTCTTCTATTTCAGGGCCAGACTTCTTCGAGAGGAGCCCGAAATCCTCAAATGCGGGCGTGCATACCTCGCCGTAACCGTATCTCCTGAAGACTTCCATTATCCTAGCGAACACGTCCCTTCTGATTGACATGTCCTCCGGAAGGAAGTCCCTCGTTCCCCGTGGAGTCTTGTATTCCGAACCCATGATTTACACTTAACCTTTGTTTTTCAGGCTATTTATCTTTGATTAATTTCCTGCCCGTGGCATTCTCAACAACCGATTCTGAAAGTATTTTCAAACTGTTGAAAATCCTCACCCTCCCTGGGCTTTCGCTTATCAAGAGGGGCAGATCCGTGCATCCAAGAACTATGGCCTCGGCCCCCTCATCTCCAAGATACTCTATAATCTTGAACAGTGCCTCCCTGTCTTCGTCCAACTTATTTCCAGATAGTATATTCATTATTATTCCTGTTATCCTGCACTGCATGTCATACTTTGGAACGATCAGAGTGATTCCTTGATTTCCAAGGCACTTGTCATAAATTCCAGATTCCAGGGTGCCCTCAGTTGCCAGAAGGCCCACTTTTCTTATTGAGGACGCCCTTATTCTTTTCGCAGTCTCGTGGACTATGTCTAGTACCTTTATGGAAACCGCGTTTCTGATATATCCTATGTAGCGATAGACAGTATTGCATGGGATTGCAATGAAATCCGCACCGGCCGCTTCGAGCCTCTCAGCGGCATCCATCAGCATTGGAACTATGACAGGTTCGTCCCCGTTTCCTACTACGACGTCCGGGAGGGGAAGGCTTATCATTATTATCTCGGGATAGTCCCTGTCATAAACCGCGCCGAAATCCCGCTGGAAAATCCTGATTATTTCGCTGTAGAATACTGACGTCGCTTCCGGCCCCATACCTCCTATTATCCCTATCTTCCTAGTTTTCAGGTCTCCCGCTATGAATGCGATCACCCATATCGTTCCCCTCCCATTTTTCTGTAAAAGCATGTCACATTTCCCGTGTGGCAGGCAGGACCGACTGGATAAACCGACAGCAGGACTGAATCCCTGTATCGGCTGGTCTTCACACTCTTTACATACCGGAAATTCTCCGAGCTTTTGCCTTTCACCCATATATTGCCCCTGGACCTGTTCCAGTAGGTGGCAAGACCTGTCCTGCGCGTCATGCGAAGGCTTTCCTCGTTCACGTAGGCCTGCATCAATACCTTGCCTGTGCCGCAATCCTGAACCACTGCGGGGACCAGGCCGCTTGATCCTGCGAAGTCCGGGTCACAATCAAGGCTGAAATCATCAAACGCCTTCACTATCTCTCCCATGTAAATCCCGTAGGTCCTCCCGGGCGCAATCCCGATGAGGAGACTGTCCTCATCACAGTCGACTAATGCATAGAACACAGGAACCTGGAAACCACTTAACCTGTTCTCATCCGGTAATGCCAGCCTCTTGCTACCAAGCGTCATTGATAGGCTCTGCTCGTCCATGTAAACGAGCCCTGCCACATCTCTGGTCTGGCAGTCCTGCAGCACGGCAGGTATCCTCCCAAAAGAATCAAGCTTCAGTTTTCCTGTGAATAGCTCGGACTCAGAAGCTGGGCTGACATAATCTCCAGCATCTTCCTTGCGTGTGAACCCATTCACCCATTGTATTCACCAAAAACCATTTATATTCGGGTATTTATAAAATTTCGTGGAAGGGGTTGTCTATGATTTATCTGAATTTACGCTTTTCTGTAAAATCAGGGCTCTGATCATGATTTAGAACCACCTGCCAATAGTGAATATTTAAATAACTTTGCATCATATGATTAGCATGACTTCAGTTACAGGGGATGCGTCCGGGAGGGCAAACCTTTAAAAAGACTGGAGTTAATTAGCACACAGTAACAAATGGAGGCCAAATATGTTAGGATCGCAGGAAATACTCGACGCATTGAAGAATATCGGGCTCAACCTTTACGAGAGAAAGATATATCTCGCTCTCATAGCAAAGGGCGTGGCAACGGCAGGAGAGGTGTCCGAGATAGCCAAGGTTCCGAGATCAAGGTCCTATGATGTTCTTGAGTCCCTTGCGGACAAGGGGTTCGTCGTGGCACAGTCCTCAAAGCCCATAAAGTACGTTGCCCTTGCACCAAAGGACGCGATGGACAGGGCAAAGGACAACCTTCACATAAGGCACAACCAGACCATAGAAAGGATGGACAAGATGACGAAATCCTCTGTCATGCAGGAGCTTGAGACCATATACAGCCAGGGATTCTCGGTCATACAGCCTTTCGACATCGCAGGAACCCTCAAGGGTAATGTTTCAATAAACCAGCAGGTCAAGGCGCTCATCAAGGGCGCGGGAAGCTACATAAAGGTCATAACGACCGAGGAAGGGCTCGAGGAGCTCAATTCGAACCACATGAACGTTCTGAAGAACAGGAAGAAGGCCGGCGCGAAGATAAAGATACTCGCCCCGAGCGCATCCTCGAAGGCTGCGAAGTCCCTTTCGGCCGTAGCGGAGGTCAAGGAGATGGGAACCGAGATGGGAAGGATCTTTAACGTTGACGGCGAGCATTTCATGATATCACTTACTGACGGAAAAGAGGTCCATCCGACACAGGATGTCGCTTTCTGGGCAGGCTCAAAGCATGTCGCAAAGGATGTGCTCGAGCCTATGTTCGACGGACTCTGGGAAAAGAGCTGAAATAACGGCAATGCGCTCATTGTTCTCTAAAATTATGCCAGGACCTATAGCGCCGTCAGGCCATTAAAAAAACCAAAAGTCGCAAGGCACCTAAATACGTTTTAATGCTTCCAATGAAAGGGGCATCGACTACCAGTCCCCGTCGTCGCCATCGTCGCCCATGCTTTCGTCATCTTCGCTTTCTTCTTCGTATCTCATAGAGCACCAATAGTTTTTGATTGACATGAATAGCTTAAATACTTATGCATTACCAGCATGAAAATTCGCCAAAGAAGGGTACATTTAAGATGTTCCAATACCATGGGCATAACTTCGCATGTCGAGGATAAAAAACATGGGAACTTTCTTCAGGAGTCCTTGACGAGGACCTTGCTTCCTATCTTCCAGTATCCTATCTCGTCCCCTGACTTGAGCTTGCCCTTCTTCTCCTCGGGTATCTCTGCGTCGAAGGTGTTGTACTCCTCCATATCCATCAGCTGCACAAATCCGCCCGAGACCGATATGACCTGCGCCTTCTTCTTCTCTATTATGGGAAGCTGCACCGCGGAGTCGGCAGGCTTCAGGAGGCTCCTCTTCCTGCCATCGAACAGCCCGGAAGCGTCGACCCTCGCCTTCGTAGAGCCATGCTTCCCCGGCTTAGAGAGTGATATACTTAGAACCTTGCATGGCTCGTCGTCTATCATGATGTAATGTCCGGGCTTGAGCCCCTTTATAGTACCAGATTTCGTGGCCATACAATTAATTGTCAGGCCAGGTTATAAATCTATCCGGATTGCAGCGTTGCTTTCTGATAAAGAATATAAATTCTGGGTACATCTAATGTGTAGGAAGTGAGAAAATGACAGTCAAACCTATAAAGAAAGATGAGTGGGGAGTAGTAGTGGATTTCCTCGCAAGGGGCCATCAGGGAATGCAGAGGTCTGAGCCTGTTGCGCAGATAGTCGGTGAGAGGTATTTCTCGCTTCTTGAGGTCATAGCAAGAGAGGACGCCGCTTTCAACACCGAAGACAGGGTCTACATAGGCGACGGCAAGAGAAGCGACGTCAAGTACATAAGAAAGAGGATAAACTACGACGAACTGACCACAGCAGCAAGGGGTGAGATGGAAAGCATAGTGGAGAAGATAGTCGTAAAGAATCCGCTCACATTCCTTAACTTCTTCAACAAGTCAGGGCCAGTGACGACGAGGCTGCATCAGCTGGAGCTTCTTCCCGGAGTAGGAAAGAGGCATCTGTGGGCCATAATCACTGAAAGGAAAAAGAAGCCCTTCGAGTCATTCGAGGACCTGAAGAAGAGGGTTCCGCTACTTCCTAATCCCGAGAAGCTCATAGTTAGAAGGATACTCGGGGAGATGGAAGACAAGGACAAGTACAGGATATTCGTGCCCAGATGGGAGAAGAAGATCAGCAGGTGATGATGATGCTAGTCAAGGAGATAATGAAAAAGGACGTCGAGAAGGCCAGCCCGACGGTGACCGTCAAGGACGCCGCGGCTACAAT
>CAZGWZ010000037.1:0-2912 GCA_964529545.1 uncultured archaeon | reverse complement strand
TATGGGAGAAGAAGCCCAGGTGAATGGTATGCTAGTGAAGGATATAATGAAAAAGGAGATTGAGAAGTCAGACCCCACGATGACAGTAGGCGATGCGGCGTCCATCATGACGGAGAAGGATGTAGGCTACCTGATAATAGTCAAGGACTCCAAGCTTGCCGGCATAGTCACAGAAGAGGACATAATAACAAAGGTCGTAAGCAAGGGCAAGCATCCTCAGGAGATGACGCTCGAGGAGATAATGGTAAAGGACGTGATACACGTCGACCCGGAGACGAGCCTCGAAGATGCTGCAGAGATCATGACCAAGAACGACATAAAGAAGCTTCCTATAGTGGAAGGCAACAGGCTCCTAGGCATGGTCACCGCAGGCGAGATGGTCGCGGCAGAACCAAAGATGATAGAGAAGCTCGGAGAGCTTGTACTCCTTGCGAGAAAGCAGAAGAAGATCGCAGGCTGATGGCCCCTCACGTGACTTCTTTTAGTGCACCTCTTTTTAAAACTTTCCACGCTAAATCTTAAGCACAGTAGTGGGACATATGGCAGTCAGGGATATATCTGAAAGGAACGAAACGATGACGATTGCGGAGAAGAAGCTAGCCCCAGGCATAGACGTCAACGGGACGACGAACAGCCTTTACGAAAACGACATCTCAAGAATAAACGTGGTCGGGCCTGCAACTCAGAGGACAAAGGACTACGTCAGGAGCAAATACGCAAACGCTCATGTGCTAACTAAGAACGAGATGGAGAAGCGAGGGTTGATATATTCGAAGTACCCGACAAGGATAAAGATAGATTACTTAACGCCTGACGAGAGCGGTGTGGTCAACGGATACACATACGGTCCCAAAGACGGCGTCAACGAAGGCGGTGTGAACGGTTACATAGTCCCGGGAACCAACGAATACAGGAGCTTCGGAAGATGGCTAAGGACAAGAGGAGGCAGCCTAGGAAGGCACCTTTTCAGGAAGTACGGAAGCTTCGAGGCAGCAGACGACCAGGTAGCGTACACAAGCGTCCACGAGACAAATCACGACGAACTCCAGCTGAAGCCAATCGAGAAAATCAACGGGAAGTCTTCAAAGGAATGCTTCAGAGACTCTCTGGTCAAGAGGTTAAATTCAAGGTACAGCGCAAACCTTCCCAAATGGGCGAAATGGCTTGCTCCGATACTCACATCGATTACTTACGTTCAGGCACTTGAGGGTCTAAACGAGGTCACCACAGAGCAGATATATAACGGAGAGAGCACAAACGGCGTCATCGAGAAGAGCAGGGACAGCCCGACCTCGTACGGGAAGTACAAGACCGCTGCGGCCAGCGCACTGAGAAAGATAGGCTTTGAGAAGAGCATGGATGCAAATTACACAGGCATGGACTTCTACAACGACTTCGTCGACAATCCTAACGTGATGATTGACAAGTATCTGGACGGCTTCTTCGATTCCATGCAGAGCATGAAGGAATTCGGAAATACGTTCAAGTCAATAAGGCCGGCTCCGATATACAGGTAACACGGACATTTTGGCCGGTTTTTGAGCATTTTTCGGTAAAAACAACGGAAGCTAATATTTTTCAAGCCCCAATATAATTATATGTTAATCAGAAAGAAGTCACTGAAGATGCAGGAGCGCCTCGGCATGAAGATAGGCGTCACCTACGGCGTCTCGGCAATTCCTGTCGTGAAGACGATAGATCAGACGCTTGAAGTTCTCAGGGAGCTCTACAAGGTGGGGTTCCGGGCGCTCGTGCTTCCGCCTGAGCTATTCACAGGCATAAACGACACCACAGAGCTCTACAAGGAATACTACGGCGACCTCCTGAGGCTCAAGAACGTGGCGAAGAAGTTCGGGATAGAGCTTTCGCTTAGGCAGTCGGACTTCGGAGACATGCCGGACAACTCCCTTCGCATATTCTCAACGATTGCATCGGTTATGGACTGCAGGATATTCGTGATAAGTCCCAACTTCTACTCAAGGATGCCGCAGAACCAGGCATTAAAGCTCGTGGTGTACAAGATCAACGAGATAGTGAACGAGCTCCGGGTAAACACAAAGATAGGCGTGGAGACCTCGGGCAGCACGGGTTCTCTCGGGAGCATCGAGGACGTCATAGAGATATGCAAGAGGACCAAGAACACCGAGCCTGCCATAAACTGGGCGCACCTGCACGCAAGGGGCGCGGGCTGCATGAAGAGCCCGGAGGACTTCAAGGCGATAATAGAGAAGGTCAGGCAGGGCATAGGGCCCCAGTGGCTAAGGGACGCATACTTCTTCTTCTCAGGGATAAAGTACGGACCGTCCGGAGAGATAGCCCATACTTCTTTTGTCAACGCGGACATAAGGCTCGAGCGCATGATAAGGGCGGCACTTTCTTATAATATGGGCGGCACTATAATCTTTGAGGAGCCCGAGAGGGAGAAGGGGATAGTTGATATGCTCGACCAGCTCGGTGACATGGTAAGATGATAATAACGATATCCGGATTTCCAGGTTCAGGCAAGAGCACTGTGGCCAAGATGCTATCGAAGCGCCTTGAGATGAAGAGATACTACATGGGCGGCATGAGGCGCCAGATGGCCAGGAAGAAGGGCATGACCATAGAGCAGCTCAACGAGGTCGGCGAAAGCGAGGAATGGACCGACAAGGAGGTCGACGACTTCCAGAGGGAACTCGGAAAGACAGAGGACAACTTCATAATAGAAGGCAGGACCAGCTTCTTCCTCATACCGAATTCGCTCAAGGTCTTCCTGGACGTCGACTTCAACGTCGGTGCCAAGAGGATATACGACGACGTGAAGAGCAACGAAAATCCAAGGAACGAGGGCAGGTACAAAGAGGTGTCCGATGCGGCCAAGGCGATAAAGAAGCGCATGGAAAGCGACATAAGAAGGTACAGGAAGTACTACG
>CAZGWZ010000036.1:5321-9290 GCA_964529545.1 uncultured archaeon | reverse complement strand
GGCATGGAAGGGCAAATGCGAGTTCTGCAAGAAGACCCTCTACAGGATAAAGGCCTCTCCGACAGAAGGCATGTGGTAGGGCTTTGTTTAAAAAGTCGTAAAAATTGTTGACTTTTTAAACAATTTTGAATATTTCTTGTTATGACACCCGAAGAATTTGTCAATAGCCTATCAGACTGTGAATCCCAGAAAGGCTTATTTAATCCATTCAAAGACACATGTCCTGTCAATGACCTGCCGAATGCACCAAAAATCAGAAGCATCAATCTTAGGGGTTTTCTTGAGGCTCAATTGAAAAACCAGCCAAGATATCTCTGGGTTGCTGAAGCGCCCGGTTATAACGGGAGCAGAAGAAGCGGCATATATCTCGTGTCTGAAAGAGATTTTGATGAGGTTACGAAATCAATCAAATCAGGGAGATTCGCAACTGCAACAAAAGGGTCTCCGAAAACAACTGCTACGGCAAATGCGGTCTGGAGCGCAATAAAAAATCTAAAAGAGTTCCCTTTAACGTTTGATGCACTGCCATTTCATCCATTCAGTGGGAATAATACATTATCAAACAGAACTCCGAAAAGAAAGGAAATAAAGGAAAATCTGCACTTTCTAGAAACCTTGATAGAATGGTTCAAGCCAAAAGAGTTTATTGCCATAGGAAGGAAGGCCGAGATAGCCCTTTCAAGCCTTGGCGTATCTTCTCACTATGTAAGGCATCCCGCACATGGCGGCCAGAAAGAATTTCTGAGCGGTATCAGGAAAATCTACAGGATATCGAATGACTTTTTAAACAGAAGCTAGTTTTTAAACAAACCCCATGTGGTAGCGGTCATTTATAAACATTGTCCGCTTTTCCGGGTTTTATTTATATAGCACGAAGTGAATATTTTACCAAATACAAAACAACGGAGGTTTTTCAAATGGTAGAGGCTTATTGTGTGAAGTGCAAGAAAAAGGTCGAAGTTTCAAACGCTCAGAAAGTAACCCTTAAGAACGGAAAGCCAGCAACGAAGGGTACCTGCCCAAGCTGCGGCACGAAAGTGTTCAGAATAGGCGGTTAAATACTAGGGGCCTCTGGCCCGTTTTATTTTTATTTCATTGGCTCTTTCTCTATTTTTATTAAAACACGCTACAAAATTAAGAAGGTGCGCATTATGACCTTACGCCAGCCGATAGTCTCGATACTCGGTCACGTAGACCACGGGAAGACAACGCTTCTGGATTACGTCAGGGGAAGCATTGTCGCAAAGGGAGAGGCCGGGCTCATAACCCAGCACATAGGCGCAAGCGAGGTTCCCATAAAGTACATAAAGAACATATGCGGATCACTCCTTGACAGGATGAAGGTCGACGTGAAGATACCCGGGCTGCTCTTCATAGACACGCCTGGTCACGAGGCCTTCACGACCCTCAGGAAGAGGGGCGGAGCGGTCGCGGACCTCGGGGTTCTGATAATAGACATAAACGAGGGCATGCAGCCACAGACAGAAGAGTCCCTGAGGTTTTTGAAGGACTTCAAGACGCCGTTTGTGGTGGCGCTCACGAAGATTGACAGGATGATGGGCTGGAATCCGACGAAGTGCGGATGCTTCCTGCCGTCGTGGAACGGCCAGACGCAGAGGGTAAAGGACGAGTTCGAGAAGAAGTTCTACACGGTGGTCGGCCAGCTGGCGCAGCACGGGCTGGAGGCGGACCGGTACGACAGGATAGAGGACTTCACGAAGAAGGTCGCCATCATGCCCGTCAGCGGGATAACGGGGGAAGGCATTCCTGATCTCCTCATGATGCTCACGGGACTTTCCCAGAGGTTCCTGGAGGACAGGCTCAGCATAACGCCCGGAGAGGGCAAGGGAACCGTCCTGGAGGTGAAGGACTACAAGGGCCTCGGGACAACTATAGACGTCATACTCTACGACGGGGAGATAAACGCAGGAGACTGGCTCGTGATTGGAGTCAAGGACATGCTGGTAACAAAGGCGAGAGCCCTTCTGAAGCCCAATCCGATGAAGGAGATAAGGATAGAGAAGGCATTCCTCCCGGTGAAGAAGGTGACGGCGGCTTCGGGCATAAAGGTCGCGGCGCCTGAGCTCGATAAGGTGATAGCAGGCTCGCCGCTCAGGGCCGTCCGTGACGAATCGAAGATAGAGCAGGTCAAAAAAGAGATAGAGGAGGAGGTCTCCGAAGTGGAGATAGACACGGAGGGAAGCGGCGTCATGCTCAAGGCGGATACCCTCGGTTCCCTGGAGGCGCTCGTTAAGACCTTAAAGGACATGGGAGTCTCCATAAGGAAGGCCGACATAGGCGAGGTCACAAAGCAGGAGATAATGGAGATGAAGAGCCTTCCAAAGCCCGTCATATTCGCGTTCAACGTCAGGATCAGCCAGGATGTCGAGGCCATAGCAAAGGACAACAAGGTCAAGGTGTTCAGCTCCGACATCATATACAGGCTCATAGAGGACTACGACAAGTGGGAGAAGGACAGCAAGAAGAGGAAGGAGGACGACATGCTTGCGTCTGTCAACAGGCCCGGAAGGGTCAGGATAATACCCGGATACGTTTTCAGGCAGTCCAAGCCCGCTATAGTGGGGGTCGAGGTCATAAAGGGCATAATAAAGTCAAACAGCCGCCTCGTGAAGGACGGCAAGACAGTGGGCGACATAAAGGAGATACAGTCCCAGGGAGAGAACACGTCCGAGGCCAAGTCCGGGGACAAGGTGGCACTCTCCATAGACGGAGCGATAGTCGGACGGAACATCGAAGAGGGAGACGAGCTCGACGTCAGGCTGAATTCCCACGACATGGAAGTCCTCAGGAAGATGAGACACAGGCTCAGGGGAGACGAGATAGAACTCATAGACGAAGCCGGTTTGTAACGGAAATGAGCCAAGAATTTAAGTGCGCTAAGAGAAAGTATATGCATGAGTGAAAAAAGCAAGTCCGAATTCAAGATAAAGATACAGAACATAGTCGCTTTCACTGTTCTGGGCAAGGACATATCCCTCGACGAGATGCTCAAGAAGGTCGAGGATACGGAATGGCAGCCCGAGCAGTTCCCGGGGCTCGTCTACAAGATAAAGGACCCGCGGGCGTCCGCTCTCATATTCTCCCAGGGCAAGATCGTGTGCACCGGCACAAAGACTCTTGAGGACCTGGACAAGGCCATGAAAAAGATTGTTGCAAGGATAAGGAAGGCCGGGATGCCCATGCCAAACAAGTATAGCACAAAGGTCGAGAACATAGTGGCGTCCACCAAGGTCGACGGAGACATAACCCTCGAGGAGATAGCAACGACTCTTGAGAACAGCGAGTACGAGCCTGAGCAGTTCCCGGGCCTCGTGTACAGGATAAGCGAGCCCAGGGTCGCCTTCCTGATATTCGGCTCCGGAAGGGTGATAGTGGCAGGGGCGCAGAACGAGAAGGACATACACCGCGCGCTCCACAAGCTTGTTGAGAACCTCGGAAAGATTGGCGTCAAGGTGAAGCCTGCAAAGGAACTGTGAAAGCTTTTCTCGAAGATAAAAGGGCGTTAGGCCAAGAATAGGAATCAGGTGTTTTAATGCAGGAGGCTGTTTGGTTCATAGTCACAAGCCTTGGGGACCCGAGGTTGTGGCTCGGGATAGTCATAGGTCTCACGCTCCTCTACATGTCGCTTAAGAAGGGCTGCATCAAGAACGGGTACCTGATGAAGAAGAGGAAGCTCATGAAGAGCTTCCTGCTGCTCATAATACCGACCCTTATCATATCGCTTGCAGGCTCGGAGCTGCTCAAGGTCGTCTTCCAGGTCCCGAGACCCTGCATCCCCTGCCCCGCGCCGGAGTGCAACCCGTACTGCCTTAATACATTCTCCTTCCCGTCAGCGCACACCTCGACCATGACGGGCATAGCGACGGCGATATGGCTCCTTCTCAGGAAGAGGCGCTACCTGCTGGTATACGCGTTCCCGGTGATGATAGCAGTGTCAAGGGTGGCGCT
>CAZGWZ010000036.1:0-5221 GCA_964529545.1 uncultured archaeon | reverse complement strand
CATGGTGAAACAATTCATACGCTGTACCTGAGTATCCCGGCGATGCCGCCCATCTCGTGGAGCTGCACGCCTTCCCGGCTGTCGGTCGATACTATCTCGACCTTGGTCCCGACGTTCTCAGCGAGGCTGTCGAGCTTTTCGCTTGCGTCCGTCTCCTGCACGATGTCCATCTTCGAGCCGCACCCCGGGCACATGACCTCGTTCTTCCTGTCCCTTTTTACAATCTTCTCAATCTTCTTCTTGCACGACGGGCACTCTGCGATGACGTGCAGCCAGTCGAACTCCTCGGATATGAGCAGTATCTCAACGGCGCCCCGCTCGAGCGCCTGAACCGTCTCTTTAACGCCGTAAACTGCAAGGCCCGATTCCTTTGCCAGCTCCGAGAAGAAGTGCTCAAGAAGCTTCCTTTCTCGCGTCACAGAGGCCTCGGCGAGTATGTCCTCCCCCCTGTTTATCACCTCTTCGAGCCCGTAGGTCCCCGTATAGGACGTGTCGACAACGCCGAGTATCTTGGCCTTCACGTCCGTCGGAAGGAAGTCGCCGTTGAAGAACATGTCCTTTATCGGCCCCGGCCCTCCTATGATTATGCCGCGAAGGTCTGGCATGTCGCGGAAGTATGACGTCGCTATCTCGCCTGCCTTCTTCATGTGGTCGTTAAGGAGCCCCTCCCTGACCCTTGCGTACCTGGCCTGGGAATTATGGACTATCAGTCCATTTGCCATGAAATTCTCGTATTTCGGAACCTCCATGTCGTAGAACGTTCCATCCGACTTAACATGTTCTATAGTGTTTATCCTGGCGGATATCATGCCAGACTCTTTCATGGAATCCATGATAGAGAGGACGTCATTAAATTTGGCAGAATCGTCAGACCTTTTCCTTATGTTGTCAACTATATTCTTTGCGAATATGCGATAGCTCATCCCCTTCTTGTCAAAGAAGAAGTCTTGAACCCTTGGAAAATCGTCTGTCGTCATGCCAAGATCGTGCACAAGGTTTAAAACGTAGCTTCCGAGGAACGGGACTTGGTCTGTGTATGTCGCATCTCCTATGGACTTGACTATCCGTGCAATCGTCTTACTTTTCTTTTTGGAAAGAAGCCTTATCTTCTCTGAGAACATGCGAAGCGAGTGGGCGTCTGTTATTACTAGTGCATGCCTTTGCTTTTTAGCAAAGCTTCCCTTGCTGCTGACTGGTTTTATTGAGCTTACTATGCCAAACCTCAGAAGCAGAATCTGCAGCTTCGATATTACGGAACGGTTGTCCATCGTTATTCCGGCAGAACGATTGCTCATGGTCGCATACCCCTCAGCGTCCCATATACCGGCTATGAAAGAAGACAAGACTTCGGACGATGATCTGCAGACGGAATCAGGAATATCCCTTTCGTGGCTCTTGAACGTTTCCGGGAACACGTTCCTGAGAACGCTGCACAGATACTTGGAATGAATCCTCGTCTCGTGGTAATTCCTTCCTTTCCTCTTTTTGGGAAGGGCTGGTATGCCAAACAGCCTTTGCGGAATTCCTGAATACTCTGTTGCAAGCTGGGAATCGCCCTCATGAAGGGTGATTCGAGTATCTTCTATCCCCCCGTCGCCCATGAAATACCCGATGAACCTGGCCATATCGGCATTCATCACCCCGGACCATCCGAAGGCAGCCATTGATGAAATGGCATCACTTTTTTCCTTTTTTGTGAGAGAGACGCAGTCCAGCATCTTCTCTAGAAGGTCATTATCAGGGTCCCGCTCGCCCTTCTCGAACTTCGAAACGAATGTCTGCGAGACGCCTGTCCTTCTTGCGACATCCTGTTGCGACAACCCAAGACGCTGTCTTTTATCAGAAAACAGTCTCCTTCCGCCTTCTGTAATCTTGAGGCGGTGAGGCACTTCCGCTTCAATACTCTGGGAAGAGCCAATGAAAGGTATGTGCTTCAAGCACAGAAGTCTCTCTCCGATGGAAAGCTCTTCAGCGCTCTTCGTTCCGAATCCGTCTGACGTGGGCACGAAGAATTTATGTTCCGGTGTTACGAGAATTTCCAGTGTCGGTGCCTTTGTGCGTATTAGAAGAGCCTCGTCACTCTTCCTTTGGAAATAGTGATTATGCTTTCCTATAGACGAAGACATGCGACTGAAGTCGTATGATATGAAACTCTCCTCGCCAATCTCGCTTATCTTCATTATCCTCCCGTCAGAAAGGTGCATTAACGCATCCTCATGGACGCACCAGCCCCCTTTCTTCGTCTTTCCGGGTACGAGGGACTCTATGTGTTTCAGGGAGTCCACGCGCTTTCCCGTAAGCGTCCCTATGTCGGCCTCGGACTTGTCAAGAACGATGAGGCCGTATATCTCCTTCTCCCTGACCATGTGCTTGAGCGGGTCGAGGACGAAGGTCTGGTCGCACCGGTAGAGCCTCTGGTTGAGCTTTTCCGGCGGCTCTATGGCCCAGAGCTCGAGGTCGCTCTCGCCCTCCTTCTCCGATACGTTGCCGCAGAACAGCGCAAGCCCGTTCTCAGGGGCCCGCTTGTAGAGCTTGAGGTGCTGGGATATCTTCTCGAGCGCGCCCACGACGTTCTTTCGCACAGCCTTCGACTTGATATTCACTGCAGTGCCCTGCTCCTGATTGACCTGCGTGGAGACGAGGTTCAGGTGCGTCCCTGCAGGGACGTATATCGTTATGAGCTCGGTATGCCTGCCTCTGATGGCGGAAAGCTTCTTTATGAGTCCGAGAAGCCTTTTCTGCGCGAGCGTCTCCTTTGCCATGTGAATTCATCCCGCAGGGCATGCCCTGCTATTAAAAATATGGACACGGGCCTTAAAATCCGTGCCGGAGGAATGCTATTCGTCCGTCTGCTCTTCCTCTTCTTCGCCTGTTATGCCCTTCCTCTGCTTGATCTTTGTTATGACTTCCTGCTCGAGCTCCTTTGGAAGCGGCTCGTAGGTTACGTCTATGAGGAAGAAGAATCCCTGGCCGCCTGTGCCGGACTTTAGGGACGAGTTGAACCCGAACATGTCCGCGACTGGAAGCTTTGCCTTTATTATCGTGGTGCCCCTTTCCTCGTTCATCTCTATTATCTGGCCCCTTCTGTTCTGGACCTCCTTCATGGCACCGGAAAGCTCGTTGCTCGGGACGTCTATCCTTATGACCTGCTTGGGCTCCAGTATGAATGCCTTCGCTCCTATCATTGCCTGACGAACAGCGCTCCTGACTGCGGGTATGACCTGCGCGGGTCCCCTGTGTATGGCATCCTCGTGAAGCTTGGCATCCACTATCATTATCTTTACCCCGGAGCAAGGCTCCCTCGCAAGAGGGCCGCCGTCCACGGATTCCTTGAATGACTGCTTGAGCATCTCCATGACCTCGAGTATGGCGTTTACGCCGCGGGTGGCGTCTATGAACATGTTCCTGTTGTGGATGAGCTTGATCTTCTTTATCTCGTCCCTGTCCATGCCGAGCTCCACGAGCTTGTCTATGAGCTCGAGGTCCTTCTTCTTGACATCATAATCTGATGGTATGTCACCGGCGGCCATCGCAGCAAGGACCTTCTCGTCGACGGGCTCTGCGATCATGTAGAACCTGTTGTGCCTGTTTGGAGACTTGCCCTCGACAGGCGCAGGTGTCCTGCCCTTTATCGACTCCTTGTATATGACTATTGGCGGTGACACCGAGACCTCTATCTCCGCATCCTGGAGTGGCCTCTCGATCTTGGCATCTATGTGAAGCTCGCCCAGTCCGGAAACGAGGTATTCGCCCGTGTCCTCGTTTATCTGGACGCACAGCGTCGGGTCCTCCCTGCTGGTCTTTCTAAGGAACTCTATGAGCTTTGCTAGCTGCTTCGGCTGCTTCGGCTCTATCGCCTTTGTCACGACCGGCTCGAATATGTGCTTTATGCTCTCGAACGCAGGTATCTGGTAATCGGGCTCTGCGAGCGTCTCCCCTGAGTAAGCGCTTTTGAGGCCCACTATGCCAACGATGTTACCGGCGACCACTTCCTCCATGGTCACCCTCTGGGCGCCCTTGTATATCGATACCTGCTGTATCTTCTCCTTCTTCTGGGAACCGACAAGGAACAGCTCCTGGCCGTTCCTTATCTTGCCTGAGAATATCCTGACTGTCGCCACGTAGCCTGCATGCGGGTCCGGGTATATCTTTGTAACGACCGCCGCAAGGTGGCCGCTCGGGTCGCACATCTCCATGCTCTTGGCTATCTGGTCGGAGTCCTCGTGACCGGGCCAGATCTTCTCGATCCTGTACTTCTGGGCCTGGAGCGGATTGGGAAGATGCTTGATCGCCATCTCCAGGACGACCGCGTGAAGAGGTGCCTTCTTTGCAAGCTCCTTCTCCTGGTCGCTCTCCGTCATGTCTATTATGTCCTTGAAGCTCATCCCGGTCTCCTGCATCTTGGGAACGGATATGGCCCAGTTCCTGAGAGCGGAGCCGAATGCGACGCTTCCGTCCATGACGTTGACCGTGTACTTCTCGGCATAATCCTTCTCCGCATACTTCTGTATGAGCATGTTGACTTCCGTTATGATCTTCTTGAACCTCTCCTCCATCTGCTGGGGAGTGAGCTTGAGCTCCTTTATCATCCTGTCTACCTTGTTTATGAAAAGCACGGGCCTGACCCTTTCCTTTAAGGCCTGCCTGAGAACCGTCTCCGTCTGGGGCATGCAGCCCTCTACGGCATCGGCCACTACGACAGCGCCGTCAACGGCCCTCATCGCCCTCGTGAAGTCGCCGCCGAAGTCAACGTGGCCCGGCGTGTCTATGAGATTGATGAGATATTCCCTTCCGTTCACATTGTGGACCATGGAGACATTTGCGGCGAATATGGTTATTCCCCTCTCCTGTTCCTGGTCGACTGTGTCCATGAAAAGCTGCTTTCCCGCGAGTTCCTCTGATATCATGCCGGCGCCTGCGAGGAGGTTGTCAGAAAGCGTGGTCTTGCCGTGGTCTATGTGCGCGATTATGCCGAGGTTCCTGATCTGCTCCGGCTTGCGCATGAGCTCCTTAACTACAGTCGTCATATCCGGCTTTGCCATATGCAATCACTTGTCAATTTTATCTTATAGTTAATGTAGGTGGTATATTTAAGCTTTCCGCAGGAATTGCGCCAAGCGAGCACTGTTTTGTTATTTCGACAAGTCACTCAATCGCAAGGTTTAAAAAAGTTGCATACAACTCTATTAATCTAAATATATCTGATAGAATGGCAAAAAAG
>CAZGWZ010000035.1:0-9316 GCA_964529545.1 uncultured archaeon | reverse complement strand
CCCTCAAAGATAGGCAACTCCACGAACTTCACGCTTTCCGAGCAGGTGGGAAGGTCGGGTGTCATAGACGCCGCAAGGAGGCACGGCTACGACATAGAGAAGGCAAGCAAGGCGGCGTCCAAGCTCACGAAGATGATAAAGGACGGACAGGCAACAACGGATGCCGAGCTGTACCTGATGCTTGCGCATGTCATCGACAAGAGGAAGGACCCGTTCGAGTTCATGGCCCATCACACCCAGGTATACTCGGAAGGCGCATCCAAGAGCGAGATAAAGGTGAGGGTCGGTGACGAGGTGCTCCACGAGGTCTCCGAGGGCGTCGGGCCAGTGCACGCGATGGACCTCGCGCTGAGGAAGGCTCTTGAGAAGAGGTTCGACGTCAGCAGGCTTGCCCTGAAGAACTTCAGGGTGAGGATAGTAAATCAGGAGAAGGCAACGGCGGCAAAGGTGGAGGTCTTCATAGAGTTCCGCGCAAACGGCGACGCTTGGTCAGCGTCCGGCGTATCAGACGACATAATAAAGGCCAGCGAGGAAGCATTAATAAAAGGATACAAGTATTATTTACTCAAGAACGGTGGTTAGCTTTGTCGATGTACGATCATGCTGATGTCGAGAAGGAGGTATTCAGCTTCTGGAAGAAGGACGGGACATACGACAAGCTCAAGAAGAGGAGGAAGTCCGGAAAGGGATTCTTCTTCATGGACGGCCCACCTTATGCAACTGGCTCCATACACATGGGGACCGCCTGGAACAAGATAATAAAGGACGTCTACATAAGGTTCCACCGGATGCTCGGGGAGAACGTGTGGGACCAGCCAGGCTACGACACGCACGGCACTCCGATAGAGACGAAGGTTGAGAAGAATCTGGGATTCTCGTCCAAGAAGGACATAGAGAAGTACGGCATAGACAAGTTCGTCAAGAAGTGCAGGGAGTTCGCGACGAAGTACATCGGTGTCATGAACGACCAGTTCGCAAACCTCGGAGTGTGGATGGACTGGGACAGGCCATACCTGACGCTTGACAACCAGTACATAGAAGGCTCATGGTACACGTTCAAGAAATCCTTCGACAGCGGTTACCTTTACAAGGGAAAGTACCCTGTCCACGTGTGTCCTAGATGCGAGACGGTGGTCGCATATAACGAGGTCGAGTACACCAAGCAGACGGACAACGCGATATACGTCAAGCTCAGGCTCTTAGACGACAAGAGCAAGTTCCTCATAATATGGACGACGACGCCGTGGACGCTTCCCGGTAACACCGGCGTCATGGTGCACCCGAAGTTCAAGTACGCCGAGGTAGAGATGAGCAACGGTGAGACCTGGATAATAGCGGAGGAGAGGGTTCAGCCGCTCATGGAGGCGCTCGAGGCGGGATACAGGATAGTGAGAACGTTCCCGGGAAAGGACCTGGAAGGGAAGAGGTACGAAGGGCCGCTCCAAAGCCATATGAAGATGGGCAAGCTCGACGACGCCCACAGGGTCATACTTTCAGACAGGTACGTCCATCTCGAGGACGGCTCAGGCCTGGTACACACTGCGCCCGGGCACGGCAAGGAGGACTTCGAGGAAGGGAACAGAAACGGCCTCCCTGCGATATGCCCCGTTGGCATAGACGGCTCGCTGTCTAAGGAGACCGGAAAGTACGCCGGCAAGAAGGCAAGGGTCGTGGATTCTGAGATAATAGACGACCTCCAGGCAGACGACATGCTCGTATACAAGCATCCGTACACCCACGATTATCCGATATGCTGGAGGTGCCAGTCGCCTCTGCTCCAGATAGGAGTGCCCCAGTGGTTCTTCAGGGTCACCGCTGCAAGGGACAAGCTCCTCTCCGAGAACCGGAAGGTCAACTGGGTGCCGAAGTGGGCCAAGGACAGGTTCAACGACTGGCTGGAGAACCTCTCAGACTGGCCCATATCCAGGCAGAGGTACTGGGGCATACCGCTCCCTATATGGGAATGCCCGTGCGGAAACATCGACGTCATAGGATCTTACAGGGAGCTGAAGCAGAAGTCCGGAATTAAGAAGGAGATAGACTTCCACAGGCCCGAGATAGACACGGTTAAGATCAAATGCAGCAGCTGCGGAAAATCAATATCAAGGGTTCCTGACGTCCTGGACGTGTGGTTCGATTCGGGCGTATGCACGTGGGCGTCCCTTGGGTATCCGAGGGAGAAGAAGCTCTTCGAGGAGATGTGGCCGTCCGCATTCCAGACCGAGGGACCGGACCAGTTCAGGGGATGGTGGAACAGCCAGATGATAACAAGCGTCCTCACTTTCGGGAAGTCACCGTTCAAGAACGTCATGCTTCATGGCTTCGTCATGGACGTCAAGGGCATAAAGCTCTCCAAGTCCAAGGGCAACTTCATAGACCCGCAGGAGATACTCGACAAGTACGGAAGGGACGTGATGAGATTCTACCTCATGTCGAGCCCGACATGGAACGACTTCTACTTCAACTGGGACGACATAAAGGAGGTTTCGAGGCTCTTCACCGTGTTCTGGAACACGTGCTCATTCATAAAGCTCTACGCGAAGGACCCGCCGAAGACCAGGCCCAAGCTCAACGTCGAGGACAGGTGGATAATAAGCAGGCTCAACAGCCTAGCGGAGAAGAGGAAGGACGCGGAGAAGTTCGAGGTCTACAAGGTGGCTCAGGGCGCGTCAGAGTTCATACTCGAGGACTTCTCGAGGATGTACATAAAGATCATAAGGAACCGCGTGAATCCATGGTACAGGGGATCTGACAAGTCCGCGGCCGTCTACACGCTCAACCACGTCCTCGAGAACCTGCTCAAGATAATGGCGCCGGTAACGCCGTTCGTCACGGACGCCATATACAGGGACATGTACGGGAAGGAATCAATCCACATGTCGCTTTGGCCCGAAACTGAGAAGAGGATGATAGATACAAAGCTCGAGGAAGGTATGGAAGTCGTGAAGGACCTTCTCGAGTCCATGAACGCCGCAAGGCATGAGAAGGGCGTCAAGCTCAGGTGGCCCATAAAGGAGATTCTGATTAAGCCCGCAAAGGACAAGGGTGCTGCACTGAAGGATTTCAGGGAAGTCATCGAGGAGATGGGAAACGTCAAGTCCGTGAAGGTCGTGACAAAGAAGCCGGCGAAGGCCAAGGACTTCTCGGGCGGCGCATTCGCCCTCGGCGAGGTTCTGATGGAAGAGGCACTTCTCCGGGAACTTTGCAGGAATGTCCAGATAAAGAGGAAGGAAGCCAGGCTCATGGTCCAGGACAAGATAAGCCTGTGGATAGAGTGTGACAAGAAGACCGCTGACTCCCTAAGGAAGCAGGAGAAGGAGCTTCTCGCAGGAGTCGGAGCGAGCAAGGTGACGTTCGGGGAAGCCAAGGGCGAAGGCAAGGGGAAGCTCGACTTCGAGAAATCGAAGATGAAGTTCGATTTCCAGAAGGTATGATGTCTTGATTTGTTTAAACATAGTATGATTCTTTTTTAAAAGCAAAACAGAATTAAAACAATGGATACTGAAAGGATTAGAGACGTTCTGAAAGCCGACGGCAGGAAGCTCCTGCTCTACCACACCGATGTCGACGGCATATGCTCGGCCGCTCTCTTCAGCAAGTTCTTCAAGGGCTTCGAGCCGGCGCCAATGGAAGGTCCGATAGTGAGCGACGGTTTCATAAGGGGCATAACGGAGATGAAGCCTTCCCTGATAGTGGCGCTCGACCTTCCAATAGACCAGGAATGGAAGAAGATAGAGAAGTTCATGGAGAGGTCCGATAAGACGAGGATTCTGATAGTTGACCATCACATAGCGATAAAGAACATGAGCAACGAGCGCATAATCCACATCAACCCGAGATTCGAAAAGCACGTGTACATACCGGCAAGCGTCCTGGTATACAGGATGCTAAAGGACCTTGGTAACGACATGAAGAGCCTCATATGGATAGCAGCGATGGGTGTCGTGGGAGACTACGCATACGATGACTGCGCCGACATACTCAAAGAGTGCGAGAAGACATACCCGGGCACGTGCGACGGCAAGGAGTCCACGATTGAGACGCTCTCTAAGAAGCTCATGTCTACCGTTATACTAGACGGCATCAAGGGCACGGAGAAGAGCCTCTCGATAATGACTGAGACCGGTTCGCACAAGGATGCAAACGACAATGCATACTTCAACAAATGCTACGACGAGGTCGAAGGCGAGATAGGCAAGATTGTATCAGCGTTCGAGAAGAAGGCCAGGGCAGTTCCTGAGATAGGCCTATACATTTACGAGATAGACAGCAAGCTGAACATAGCCTCGACCGTCTCGACGAGGCTTGCAGACAGGAACCCTGAGAAGATGATATTCGTGATAAAGCCCGTCAAGAACGTGGTGAAGGTCTCTGCGAGGTACCAGAAGGGCGACATAAGCCTGAACTGCCTTTTCAAGGAGACCACGAGGGGCATAGGCTCAGGGGGCGGCCATGAGAAGGCGGCCGGCGCTGTCATAAACAGGACCGACTGGAGGGAGTTCGAGAACCGGATAATAGCAGCGGTGACGGAACTGAAGGAATACACGGAATGATGCCATCGCATTACTTGAACTTCAGGACAAGAAACAAGTGGTCCTTCTCATATGGGTCCAGTTCCAACCTTTCGACGACCTTGAATTTCTTCTCAAGAATCTCCAGCTGCTCATTGTAGACCTGCCTGGGCTCCTTGACGACGTCTATGCTCCTCGCCTTTATCGCTATCATCGCAAGTCCGTCCGGCTTCAGGAACTTCTCCGCGTTCCTTATGAGTATGACGGACTGCTCGTCGCTTGCCACGTCCTCGAAGAGTATGTCGACCGGCTCGACCCATTCGTACTGCTCTACTCTCCTCGCGTCCGCGAGTATGGGTATTATGTTCCCCCGCTTTTCAGACGTTATGTTCAGATCCATCGCGGTTCGTTCTGAGAACTCGACCGCGTAGATGAGGCCCTCCTCACCGACGATGTCCGAGAAGAAGCTGCACGTGGCGCCGGATGCCGCTCCCAGATAGAGCACCTTGCTCTTCCGTTTAAGGGGGAAGTTTTTGAGACCTCTCGCGAGCGCGGCCGCAGGCTTGCTCTTGTTCGGATCCCATTCCCTGTACTCGTCCTTCCCCTGGGTGACGACGCTCTTTGTGAACGCGCTGTACCCGCTCACCATGCTCTTTGTGAAGAGCTGCTTGCCTCTCCTGAAAACGCCCGGGAATATTTCCTTCATACGTTTCTTCTTGTCATCGTCAAATAAATACTTTCAGCGAGTGAAAATAAGCATCATGTGAGCCCATTGTGTATGCGAATGCCAGCATGCTGAAACCTGTTCCTATAAACAACCATTGTAGAAACCAAATGCTTTTAAGCCCTGGAATCAACGCATAAAACAGCAAATATAACTCCCGGCGATGCTGCTGAAATGAGGGGGTACGATAATGGACAAATGCCACATATGCGGTGACCAGATCTGGGAAGACAGGTGGCGCGTTACAGACGAGGCTGTCAGAAAGAACGTCTGCTCATTCTGTTTCAGCAAAGTGCGAAACGGCGGCAGATACAGACCGATGGTTTACAAGAAGAGTAGTCTTGCCGTCTGCGACAGGTGCGGCGATATTTCAGAAAACGTCAAGCTGACTAGCGGTGGATGGTTTTGCGAGGCCTGCGCTGATTAGGCCTGTCCCTGCCATAGCTCTGTTTATTCCCGCGGTGCGGCCTCTGCGAATCCCTGCCGCCTGAAGGGCGCCTGCCTCTCGAGTCACCGTCACGGGAACCCGGACGCCTGTCTGAGCGTGGCCTCTGCCTTCTGTCATCGATCCTCGGGGGACCTGACGGCCTGCCAGAGCGGTCTCTCTGCCTTCTGTCCTGGAACCTTGGAGGTCCTGAAGGCCTGCGCTGGCCAGCACCGGGACGCGGACCCTGGCTCTGGGGCTTCTTCCTCGGCTTTGAGGATACGGCCGTCGTCTTGGTCTTGAGGTCCGACAAGAGCTTCTCGCTTATGTCGTTTCCGGTGTAGAAGTCCGCCCTTGCGGCCATGACCAGCTTGGATGCTATGAGCCTTGCCATCTTCCCCTTGTCGCTGGGGCTCGCATTCTGTATGAGCGGATGGGCGAATATGACGCCGAACTTTGGTGGCCTGTCATGAGACTTCAGGTGGCGGAACAGCGCCTTCTCGGCGCCGAGGAGCTGCATGGTGCTCGAAGGGAGCTTGGCAAGCCTCTCCAGGCCGCCTGCAATCGAAAGGAGCCTGCAGGCTATTAGCGGTCCGGCGACGGCCGAGAGGTTTGGTATGGCCGCCTTGCTGGCCTTCTTTATGTACTCCGTGAGCCTCTCCTTCATCTCATAAACATCATGAACGGTCTTGGCGTAATCGCGTATGGCCGCTATGTCGTCTTCCGAGAAGGGCATGCCCGCAGTTATCTCAGCATACTTCTGGACCTTCTTGTCCTTGATGTCTCCTCTCTTGCCTTCCTCTGCGATTATCCTTGCGAGATGGTCGTGGTCCTTTATGAGCCTCTCCGCCTCAGGGAAGTAAAGGCCGTACCACTCCCTCATCATCTCCGAGAGCGTGTTGGTGGTCTTGTCGAGCTCGTCGACGACGCCCACCGTCCTCATGAGTATCGCGTCCTTCCTCTCCTTCCTGAGCTGCTTCTTCGTTATCAGGACGCTCACCTCGGAGAGCGTCTTGTTGAGCTCTGCCTGGGACGGCGAGAACTGCAGTTCCAGCGCTAGCTTTCTAAACTGCGTCTGAAGCGCGCCCTTCGCGGGGTTGTCAGGCTCGTAGAGGCATGCGATTCCGGGGAAGTCCACCTTCTTGTCCCATGCTATCTCCTTGTACCCCGATTTTATGAGGTCCCTTATGAGAGTCTCCTCTTCGGGTATTATCTCCCCGTTCCTGGCGCTTCCTACCCTTTCGGCTATAAGGGCCGGGTCGTTCCTGAAGAGGACGTAGTGCACGAGCTCTCCCTTCTCGTCGAAGGCGAAGCTGCCGACCATCCCCGTAGCGACAAACACTTTCATGAACAACATTTACGGGTCTTGTTTTTATAAATAAGGAACTCCGACTGATGCGCTCGTTCTCTATTATAGCTACTTTAATATTAGCAGATGCAAAAACATATATTATGTCGGTCTTTGACGCGATTGCCAAGAAAAAACGGAAGAAGTCAAATTCCGGAAACATTCTTTCCAGGATAATCGAAAACAGGATAGAGATACTCGCATCGGCCATGGCCATATTGATAGCGGCGCTCCTGCTTGGGTTGACCTCGGACTATTACCCGGCGGGCTACGTCACGCCCCAGCCTGCAAAGACGGAAAATGTCATGCAGGAAGAGGACGCCGGCATATCTGGCGTTGAGAAGTGCATGATGGAGAACCCGACGCTGCTGAGAGAAAGATGCGAGGACATCGACTATCACGAGAGGGCAATAGCCGAGGATGACGCCTCCCTCTGTGAAAGCATAAAGGACGATTACGTGAGAAGCCATTGTGAGAGGTATTTCGGTTGATGCGCATGAAAGACATATTTCCGGCAGGGGAGCGGGGAAAGCGTCATGTATACATGGCGATTATGGTGATGGCTGTCATGGTCGCCTCGGCCCAGACTGCAGGAGCTGCTTTCACGTGCGATGTCAGGACTTCATGCACGGGAGACGAGATAGAGGTCTTCAGCATGTGGGGCACATCGAACTCCCATGCAGAGATACCGTCCCTGACCAACTACAACCAGAGGGTGTGCTGCGGAGGGATGGGAAACGGCATACTCACTACCGAATGCCCGGGAGAATCGGACAGGGCAGACATAGTGCTCTTGCTCTCGTCAAGCACTAACGCCCATGTCGCAAGCCCGCTATCAGGAAGCACGTTTCCGATAGACGTGTGCCTCGGGACTCTCATAGGTGAAGTCAAATGCACCGTGAGGTCTTCCTGCTACGCTGGCGAGGCGTGCCTTGCATCGATATCCTCTCTGGCAAACGCCCACGCAGGCGACTGCTCAGCATACTCCAATCTGGTGTGCTGCATGGCAAACGAGGCACCGGAGGTCACGGACATAACGTACCCGGCAGGGGACAACAGGGGACCCATAACGTTCACCGCCACAGTAAATGACCCGGACGGGGACTCCATAGAGTCAGTCAATTTCACGATAAGCTACGGGGCAGGCCAGACGCATTACTTCCCCCTGGAGACCTCGTCTCCTTGGCAGATAACATGGGATTCGTTCGCTGACATGGGAAGCACGATAGACACTAACGTGATAGTGAGAGCCATAGCATATGACGGTGCTGAATGGTCGGCGTCATGGTTCGAGCTTCCAATCACGGTGGACAACACCCAGCCGCGGGCATGGTTCACCTCACCGCAGAACGATACCATAACGGGGAGGGTCTTCAACATAACGTGGGATTCCAATGCCTACGCGACGGGGTACGACTTCCAGTACGTCCAGGACCCGGGGGCATTCTTCACCGAGGATGAATGGAACCCCATAATCGACATGGGAGAGGACAAATACTACGAGATGAGCCCCCCGAACCCGGCACCGAATTCATTCTACTGCTACAGGATAAGGGCAAGGGACGAAATACACATGGTCCCGGGAGAATGGTCATGCAGCCCTGAGGAGGGCGAGGTGCCGCAGAACGCGGGATGCACATGCGTATCGATGGACACGGTGCGGCCGAACTCGCGGATAACGAACTCACCCCAGTACAACAACAGGTTCGCATTCGATGTGAACTGGTCGGGCGACGACCAGAGCGGCTCGGGCATAAGCTGCTATCAGATAGAGTTCAACATCACCGACGACAAGGGCCACACGACGATATCGGACTGGAGCGACTGGTACGACCTGTACAACAAAGAGGTACTGGTGTATGACGGAGGCGAGTGCAGAACGGTAAGATGCACGATGCTTACAGAGAGCGTTTTCGACCAGACGGTAGTATCCAACGTGCCCATCGCTGAAGCACAAAACGATGCCCACACGTTCTATTTCGGCGTCAGGGCCATAGACAGCGCATACGGATGCGCGAACATGGAAAACTACCTCAGCTACCAGGAGGTCGGGACATGGATAGACACCCACGGGCCGCCGGACATGACAGTCCAGGCGAGAGACGATGACGGTATAATAGGTTCTCCGGGCGGAAAGCTTTACCTGCCCGACACGGCCAGGTTCAGAGTGAGCGCTGACCCCTCGGACCTCGACTACACGGGCATCGCCAGGGTGGGGCTCGTATACAAAATACTCAAACACGGCGCAGGATATACGGTGGAAGGGGAGCCTGAGGGGATAACATTGGACTGCGGGGCCGGGCAGAACT
>CAZGWZ010000034.1:5784-9574 GCA_964529545.1 uncultured archaeon | reverse complement strand
GACAAGGATAATACTCAAACCCAAGGAGAACGCGACCAGGGAGACCATAGACCAGGTCATAGGGACTCTCCAGACAAGGATAAACATATACGGCCTCAAGGAGATAAAGTTCTTCCCGGTGGAATCACCGGACGGATGGTATGTGCAGATAGAGGCCACAGGCCTCAGCTCTGAGGTCGTGGACGACCTGCTCTCCTCAAAGGGCTCTTTCGAGGCCAAGATATCCAAGCCAGTCGACATAGTCAATGGCAGGGGAGAGATAAAGCTGGGTGCTAGCAGCTACGACATAGAGGTCAACAATGATACCATAACAGTGGACGGAGAAGTGATTCCCTCGAACAGGTCATTCGTTCTCGAGGACATACAATTCGAGGTATCAAACGAGACATCATACGGACTCCTTCTAATGGGAACAGTCTACCGGGGGGACGACATAGAGCTCATATACACGGACCCGCAGCATTCAGGTCTTGTGCCCGCCGGAAATTTCTACAGGTTCTACTTCACCATACTGGTGTCAAGCGACGGCGCCGAGAGGTTTGCAAAGGTCACGTCCGGCATACCCAGCCACCTCGACCTTGACACAGGAGACTACTACCTCAAGGACAGCAGCATATACCTTTACCTCGACGGAGAGCTCCAGTCCACGCTGAGGATATCATCGACCCTTGGAGGACAGGCGTACTCGACACCCCAGATAGAGGGAAGCCGTGATAAGAGGGAGGACGCGCTGGAAGAGAAGATGCGCCTCCAGACCATACTCCGCTCGGGTTCGCTTCCCGTGAGCATGGAGACTTCATCTATATCCATAATATCCCCGACACTCGGGTCGAACTTCATACAGTCAGCACTCATAGCCGCGCTCGCGGCAGGCGCTGCCGTGATACTGGTCATATTCATACGCTACAGGAGCTTGAAGATAGGCATACCTCTGGTGCTCACCGGCCTCTCCGAAGCCGTGATAATACTCGGCATATCAGCCTCGGGCGCATTTGACGGAGTCATATGGTCAGCAGTGCTCTTCACAAACCTCATTATAGTCGGGCTTGCCTGGTGGAAGCTTAAGGAGTCCGACGTATCCGCGTTGCTTGGCGTCATACTGATACCGCTTCTGGGCCTTATGAGCTGGAACGTGGACCTCCCGGCCATAGGAGGTATAATAGCCGCCATAGGCGTCGGCGTCGACCAGATGGTCGTCATAGCCGACGAGACCCTTGGGGGCAGAAGGATATCAAAGAAGATATACAGCCTGAAGGAGAAGATAGGAAATGCGTTCTTCATAATATTCACGGCAGCCGCGACCACGATATCAGCCCTCCTTCCGCTCATGTTCGTCGCAGCCGGTGTCTTCATCAGGGGCTTTGTTATAACCACGATAGTGGGCATCATGGTAGGCATACTCGTATCAAGACCGGCTTACGCGAAGGTAGTTGAACTGTCAGCAGACAATGTCAGGAAGAAGGACGAGGAATAAATAACTTTTTGTCAAGTATAGTCATGCGGAAGAAATTCAATGAGACCCTAATTGGTGGGGTATGCAACGAGCTTCTTGATTATGGTAAAGGATTCGGTGGCGGATTTTTGTATGCGGCTAAGGCTCCATATATAATTCCAACTTTTGTACGAAGCTATAAAGAAAACAAAGCGATAAAAGAAAAACTTTCAAAAAACGGAATAGAGTTTGAGTATGCAGATGAAGAATCCTCTTTTCAGATGGGTCTACGTAAAGGTGTTGAGATTGGTACGCTTTTTGATTTTGCTCAAGCCATTTTTTACATTGGGGCTGCTGCGACTGACCATTGGGAATATACAGTGCCCATGATTGCATCCAATGTCATTTCGGGTGTATATGAGATGAGAAGGGAATATAAGGAAAGTTCTCGGAACAGGGTCGATAGAATAGTCAATTCTCACGTGAAAAATAAAAGTTAGCTTATAGTCCACTTTCCGTTCTTGACCACACTGACGTTGCCTTCGAGAATCAATGAGCCGTCTATCGTGATGTCACCGTAGAAGTCGTATATCTCTATCTTGTCGTCAGTCCCCGTCACACTGGTCTTCTCGCTTTCCACCAAATAGTTGACGTTCTCGAGTATAAGCGAGCTGATACCGACGCCCTTTATCTCGGTCCTCTCAAGTCTTGTATCCAGGACGAAATCCGTACCGGATAGAACGAACTTCGAGGAGTTCGTGCTGAAGTCTATGTCTATATCACCTTTGAAGTTCTTTATTTCAGAAGACACGGACGTGATGTTAACAGGAGATTCCATGACGATGCCGACCTGACCGGACTTTATGTCTATCTTAACCCATGTGGTCTCCTTCTCAGGAGTCGTGAAAAGGGAACCGAAAGGCATATTATCCATCCAGTCTCCCATATCTCCTGTGGAATTGAGGAACACGTCCTTCATTCCCATATTGCTCACAAGCGCGGATGACGCTACTATGAGTATTGCGAATATGGCCGCGAGTATCTTCCATTCCAGAAGTCCCTTCATATTCATAAAGAACACACCACTTAACATTTGTGCACTCAAATTTAAACTTATATGGCTGTAATATATAATCTAATCCATACCTTATATCAAGGACTTATGCGGTGATTAAATGTATCTCAACCAGTTTATCGGGCAGGGCGGAGACATGGTGTCGTGGGTAGTGTGGATAATATTCTTCATGGTCTTCTTCATGTTCTATCCGAGGATAATGCTGTCCCAGATAATGTGGAAGCTGGAGGGCAGCGCGAAGAGGCTCGAACTGATGAGCGCCGAATCAAGGAAGTTCATAATAGGGACTATAAGCAAGAAGCCTGACAAGAAGGTGAAGGAGAGCGTTGACAGGTTCTTCGAGTTCTTCATGATAACGCCTGTGAGCCTCGACCCCTACGGCGTCGTGAAGAAGCTGGACCATCTCATAAAGAACGAGAGGGAGAGGTTCAAGTACTTCGCAGACCAGATAGCACCGGATGCGGACGAAGAGACCAAGTCCAACATACAGATGGGCATGGCCGGCGGAATAGAGCTCTACGTGCTCTCCAAGATAGTTAGGCATTACATAGAGATGATAAAGAAGACAAAGTCATACCAGATAGCCATGATAATACAGATGCAGCTCCCGCTCATAGAGAAGATTGCAAAGGCACTGCTTTCCGGAACCAAAGCCCTTGCAAAGGGAGAGCCCATAGGCGATGCGATAGGCCCGTGGATAGTGGCCAAGATGGTAGAGAAGGAGAAGAGCAGGGAGATAGTCGAAGGGGTCATTTCCGCTGAGAAGAAGATAGACGGAAGGCACGTCTTCCTTCTGAAGGCAATGGGCCCCGGCGGGAGGATAGGATACCCGGGAAAGGCGGTAGAGATGATAGTCAAGAAGAACAAGATAGCGCGCGTTATAACGATCGACGCGGCGGCAAAGCTGGAGGGCGAGAAGACGGGTTCCGTCGCGGAGGGCGTCGGTATAGCAATGGGAGGCCCCGGCGTAGAGAGGAGCTACATAGAGGACACTGTCGTGAAGAACGACATACCGATGGACAGCATAGTCGTTAAGATGTCCGCGGAGGAGGCCATAATGCCGCTTCGCATGAGCATGATAAAGGCGTTCCCTTCAGTCATAGAGTCCATCAAGAGGAGCCTTGAGATGACGAAGAAGGGCGACAAGATAGTAATCGTGGGCGTCGGCAATACTTCAGGCGTCGGAAACAACAGCACCGATGCCGAAAAGACAGCCAAGTGGGTAGAAGGCTACGAGAAAAGACTGAACGCTAAGAAAAAGAAGAAGAATTGAAATCGAAAGG
>CAZGWZ010000034.1:0-5684 GCA_964529545.1 uncultured archaeon | reverse complement strand
GGCTACGAGAAAAGACTGAACGCTAAGAAAAAGAAGAAGAATTGAAATCGAAAGGAACCATGTTGTCCTCTTCTGGACTGCCAAACGGGCTGGTCTCATCTGGCGTCCCAACGGCTTTTGGCGTCGATACCTTCTCCTTGATGCCTGAAACCTCTCCCGGCACCGTGCATATCACATCGGCACCCTTCACTGACACCGCATCGATGTTATCATCTGTTATGTAAAGAGATTCCATGGTGACGCTTACAAGGACCTCCCTTTCCGAGCACTTCTTCTTGGCAGCTTCAAGCAGCCCCAGTATGGACTCGTGCAGCGCTTGGTCAGGATTCTGAAGCCCCATTGAGAGCTGCACGAGCGACCTAAGGTCGACATTGACAAACGTCACACCTTCTGTCAGCAGCGATTCCACAGACATCATCATGGCTGGCGTCTTTATGCATATGCCCTTCATGATGCCTGCGGGGATTAAGTGACTTGATTTCTCGATGTCTTCAGGACCCCTGACGACCGGCATGATTATCCCGACGGACTTTCCTGCTGCATGAAGCCTTCCTGCCGTATCAAGAGCCCATTGCATCTCCCTGTCATTACCTACAGAGACCCAGACGGGGCCAGACAATTCCGTTGGCGATAATCCAGGAGCCCGGACCAGCATCGCAGGGTCCGTCTGAACGTTGTGCACTATCAGACCATCCGCCTCAGGCACCCTTCCTATCATGTCAGGACCGCATTTAGCGAACACCTTCATGCCCATTCCAGACTCATACCCCTGAGGCTCGGGATCCTGAACGCGAGCATCGTCCTGGAACTCGTTTCCTGTCATAAAGACATCCTGCGGTGCCTGCATCTCCGTGGCAGGACTATAGTCTTCTGGGCCATGTGAAGGCAGCCCCTCCACACCCATGGGCGTCATTGATGGAGGCTGAATATCACCGAACTGCGATTCCTCTGCAGGGGGCTGATCATCTCCCATCGGTTCATGGACAGATATTATCTTTCCAAGCTCTGTTATCATATGTACCATCTCCCCGTCCCTTAGGACAGACGAACCATTCTGGGTCGCAGAGAGCATGGGAATCTGCAACTCCCTTGAAAGCATACCGAGGTTGCATAGCCTTCCTCCGCAGTCCGTTACTATTCCGCCTGCGTCCGCTGCGCCCACAAGCCCCGTGACGTCGCATTTGCTCATCACGACGATATTATCGTTACCAAAGATTCCGTCAGCCGCATCTATGCTCTTTATAGTGCCCCTGGCACTGCCTTTAGAGACGAACCTTCCTGTTAGGAGTATGTCTCCTGTGGGGCGCTCCTCCCCGTATGGTGATATCTCGTAATTGTCCGGCTTTATGTCGTTTATGATTATCCTGTTCCTTCCTATCGACCAGTCTATTACATGCTGGCCCTGAAAGGCGGCCCTTATCCTTGACGCCATTTCGGAAAGCTTCTTTATCTCCATATCAGTTAGCACTTGGGCGTCCATCCTGCTTCCAGGGACACGCTCAGTCTCTGTTATTCCTGTCATCTCGTTCCTTGAGAGCATCCACATCTTCTTTGCAACATTCTTCTCAAGGAGCTTTCCGCTGCTGTCGAGGAGATATTCGTCCGGTGTGACCATACCGGAGCTTACAGCCTTTCCAAGCCCCCAAGATGCCTCTATGAGTGTCTTGTCCCCGCCAAAGCCTGTCATCATCATACCGCTCTTCTCCGAGAGTGCCATCTTCTGGACTATTACGCTCATCCGGGCGTCTGTTATGCCCCGCCTTTCCATGTAAGAAGACGCTTTCGGAAAGAAGAAAGACGCCCAGCACCGCTTGACCATCTTTATGACGTCCTCGTCCCCCGTGACGTTTAGAAAGCTGTCTGTTATGCCTGCAAAGCTGTTGTGCGGATCCCTTGTAATTGAAGGCCGCACAGCGACCAGCTCACGGTCCCTTCCTGCCCTTATCATGTTGAGTGCAGCCTGCGCCCTTTTCACCTCATCCGACACAGAAAGTCCTGCATACGCAGTCGATATCTCATTTCTTATCTCAGATGGCATAGGGGAGCCTTCAAATAGCTCTCTTATCCGCTCTTCAGCAGACCTTAATCCCGCCGGCGTCCTTGCAGACATGCCCCTTATCTCTTCGGTCTTTGCTCTAAGGCCGTTCATGGATACGAAGCTATCAAGCGCCCTTGGGGTTATCACAAAGCCCGGGTTTACCGGCATGCCTGCCTTCCTGAGCCCGGCTATGGAAGACACCTTGAAACCTAGCTCCTCGTTCTCTTCAGAACTATCGAGTTTTACCGTGTACAAAAAAACACCCTTAAGAATATTACACGGTCAGATTTATAATTGTGAATATAAGGATTACGTTTAAAGAATGAGCGAGTCCACATGCACACGGTTTCATTCACTTTCGAATACTATTGTGCACGGTATTGGTATCTTAGAGGATGCAACCTTTAGGGCCCTCTTTGCAACAGCTTCCTTTCCCTTCTCGACCCTGACCTCAATGATTCTCTGTCCCTTCTTAACACGGGCGGCCATCGCATACGGCCTGCCAAAAGAAAGCCTCATGCCTGTCTGGTACCTGTCTGCACCCGCTCCTGTAGCTATCGGGTTGTCCCTCAGAACGTGATGCGGGAAGACCAGAACCTTCATGAAGTACATGCCTGTACCAAGCTTCCCCTCAAGGGTCTTGTTGGTCGATATCCTTGCCGCCTCAAGAGCGTTATGCCTTATCTGGACCTCGTCACTCGTGACGAGATGCGCCCTGACCGTGTACTCCTTCTTAGGCTTTCCTGTCTCAAACGAGCGTATCTTCGGATAAGGCACTCCCTTCACGTAGGACTTCCTCGGCCTGCGCTTGGATACCCTCGTATTGGGTCTCTCCACCTTGCTATAGCATTTCGCTGGTCTTAGTGCCATTGAACCACAACATGTTTGTATAAGTGTAAGTATTTAAAAGCAGCATTTTAAATACTTAAAACATTATTCGGCGGAATGGATTTAAATTCCTTACAGGCATCACGGAAATGGTTTGGAGTGTCTGAGAAAGAAATCAATGATATGGCGTGTGAAGTAATGGGAGGTGAAAAACATTAACATGAAAATTCCTATAGCGATTGTTGCTGTTTTACTTCTAGCCGTGATAACATTCGGGCTGAGTATCTCAGGAAACAGCGTTTCTACTTCCGGGACAGACGCGGACATCAATGTACTGAAGATGGGCCTCATACCGGCAGATGATGCCGAGGAGATGCTCAGAAGCTACGAGCCCGTAAGGGAGTACCTATCCGAGAAACTCGGCATACCGGTAGAGATACAGGTGACCTCGGATTACACAGCCGCAATAGAAGCAATGAGGTCAAAGCACATAGACATGGCATGGTTCGGCCCCTTCTCATACGTGATAGCATCTAATGTTGCAGGCGCAGAGGCAATAGTCAATGGCGTCAAGAGGAGCACGGGAAAGGCCACATACAATACTATCATAGTTACGAGGGCAGGCAGTGGCATAGAGACTCTTGAAGACCTAAGGGGAAGGAGTTTTGCTTTCGTTGACCCTGCTTCAACGTCAGGGAACCTTATACCGAGGAAGCTGCTCATAGAGAACGGCATAGACCCTGACAACGACTTCAGCATGTCATACTATGCCGGAACTCACAACGCAGTGGAGTACGCAGTGGCGAACGGAAAGGTCGACGCAGGAGCGGACAGCGACAACTCTTATGAGAGGATGGTCGAAGCCGGTGAGATAGATTCTGAAGTGAACGTGATAATATACAAATCACCACCGATACCAGGCTCACCGATAGCTGTAAGAGGGGACCTCCCAGAAGAGATGAAGGCCAGTATAAAGAACGCCCTTCTAAGCATGGGCGAACAGACAATCCACAAGGTAGATGGCTGGGGCGACATAGAGAAATACCAGGAAGTCACCGACAGCGACTACGATGTGATAAGGGACACAGCAAGAGTGCTTGGCATGGACCTGTCTTCTCCGGACTCCGCATGATGCGAAAAATAACATCGTTTAATTTTTTAATGATATTTGATATTATGTGATATGATGGACGAGAAGAAATACTGGAAGATGCGGTCAAAGAGGTACAACGACCTCAAATGGGTCAGCGAGAAGTCCTACATAGACGCGTTTATATCTGCCGGGATGTTCAGAAGAGATGACATAGTGCTTGACGTCGGCACAGGTACGGGTGTTATAGCGCATGCGCTGTCACCTCTCGTGAGCGAAGTAATAGGACTTGACATATCACAGGAAATGCTCGAGCACAGCAACTGGAGCGGAAACAAGTACTTCATAAGGCGGGACATAAGAAAGCCCATCTTTTATGAGAACGTCTTTGACAAGGTAACCGCGAGAATGGTGTTTCATCACATAATTGAAGACACACAGGCGGCTATGGACGAGTGCTTCCGGGTGCTTAAGGAAGGCGGCCTTATGGTTCTGTCTGAGGGCGTGCCGCCGTCCCCTGAAGTAAAGAGCGACTACGAAAGGATATTCAGAGAGAAGGAAGAGAGGCTCACATTCCTTGAGGAGGACCTCGTGGGACTTATGAAAAGGTCAGGTTTCAGGGACATAAAGGTCGTGCCGCATATAATGAAGAACTTCAGCGTCAGGGACTGGCTTGAGAACAGCGGCGGGCTTTCCCAGAGCAAAAAGGACAATATATTCGAGATGCACGTTACCGCATCGAATACTTTCAAGAATGACTACAATATGAAAATAGTCAACGGTGACTGCTTGATAGACGTAAAGAATCTGATAGTGGTCGGTAGGAAATGATAAGAATAAAGAACCTTTCTCACAGGTACAGGAACAGGGAAGAAGATGCTATAAGGGGAGTAGACATCCATATAAAGAAGGGAGAAAGCGTCGTCGTAATAGGTCCCAGCGGGTCAGGAAAAACGGCATAAAAGACATATCCGTAATCCGTGGCTACATGAAGGAAAAGATAGACTACCCGGATGTAACGTATTTTGAGAACACAGACTACGAGAACAACAACATACTCCATTCCCTCATGTTCGCCAGGGAAAAGATGGAACAGGCCATAAAGACGGGCGAGGATGTAGTCGTGACATACTCTGACATATGGTATGATGACACTGTCCTAAGGGCGCTTGTTAAATCAAAGGATGATATTGCAAGCATCGTTGATGTCGAATGGGAGAAGTATTATGACGGCAGGACAGACCATCCCATATCAGAAGCGGAGAACATCATAATGAACGATAAAAAAATCATGCTCAAGATAGGAAAGCACATATTCACTGATAAAACACCTAAAGACATGCAGGGAGAGTTCATAGGACTATGGAAGTTTACAGCAAACGGGCTGAAGACGTTTCTCGCTCATTTCGACAGGCTCAACCGAGAGCTCAAGATGACAGAACCATACCAGAACGCAAGAGAATGGCAGAAGTCCTACATAACCGACATATTCCAAGAGATGATAGACCACGGCGTAATTATAAAATGCGTGACCATAAAAGGGCACTGGATGGAGTTCGACACGGTCCAAGACTTCAAGAGGATCGGAGGGGAAACCCCATAATATACAAAGCAACAACGAATCAGTTATTAAGATAACAGCCAAATTTGGTATCCAGAGCTTATTATCAGTATCTTAGACTCGTGATGTGTATAAACGTAACTATTTAAAAGCAGAGTTTCAAATAC
>CAZGWZ010000033.1:0-9637 GCA_964529545.1 uncultured archaeon | reverse complement strand
ATATAACAATGTTATATGTATTGTTGTTGTTTGTTTTGTTTTTTGTTATGGTTCCAAAGGAAAGGAAGGGGTAGGGTGGTCGTAGGTGGGTTTTTCATAAACTTCACCCAAAAAATCTCCACAGGAAATTAACCTTTTTAAACACAGAAGCAATATAATAACTCCAAGGTGGTCAGATGCAGGCGTCTCTTGATGATATATTCGACAATTTCACCAACAATGTAGGCGTCTTTCGTGATAAAGAGTCCCTATCGGTGGACTTCACACCTGAGACGATTCCGCACAGAGAGAGGCAGATAAGGGAGCTCGCCCTTATGCTGGGGCCGGTTCTAAGGGGAGAGAAACCTTCAAACGTTTTCATATACGGAAAGACGGGAACCGGAAAGAGCCTGTGCATAAAAAGGGTTACAGGGAAGCTGGAGGAGAACGCCGGGGCGCATGGGAAGAACATACGGATAATATACCTCAACTGCAAGATGAGAAAGGTAGCCGATACAGAGTACAGAATGCTCGCTCAGATAATTTCCTCTTTCGGGAGGAGCGTTCCCTTCACAGGCCTTCCGACGAATACATTGTATCATAAACTCTTCGACATCCTCGAAGAGACGGGAGGAAACGTCATACTGGTGCTCGACGAGATAGACGCCCTCATAGACAAGATAGGCGACGACATCCTGTATAACATGACCAGGATAAACCAAGAGGTAAAGAGGACGAAGGTGACCATAGTAGGCATATCGAACAAGGTGTCCTTCATAGACAACCTGGATCCGAGGATAAAGTCATCGCTTTCAGAGGAGGAGATGGTATTCCCCCCATACAACGCAAACGAGATAAAGGATATATTGGTGGGAAGGGCAAACACTGCATTCAACGAAAACGCAGTCGATTACGCAGTTCTGACCAAATGTGCTGCCCTTGCCGCCCAGGAGAACGGTGATGCAAGAAAGGCACTGGACCTCCTCAGGGTCGCAGCCGAGCTTGCTGAGAGGGAGAACAAGAGCCGTGTCGCGGAGATACATGTAGACAGGGCGGAGGAGAAGCTCGACAAGGACAGGATAATGGAGGTCATAAGGGCCCAACCGAAGCAGTCAAAACTGGTGCTCCTGTCGATGCTTTCCCTGTACAAGAAGGAGAAGAAGGGCATCCAGACGGGCGACGTATACGAGTTCTACGAAAAACTCGCGATAGAGAACGGCTTTAAGACTCTCACACAGCGAAGGGTGTCCGACCTCATATCAGAGCTCGACATACTCGGCGTCATAAACGCTTCCGTCATATCCAAAGGCAGATATGGAAGGACCAGACGTATAAACCTTCAACTAAACGAGAAACTGGTCTCCCTCATGTCCACGACCCTTGCCGGTGAGTTCCCGGAAGCTTTTATTAATTTTTGAGTCATTTTTAATACATGGAAAACCAATCGATCGTGAGAGAGCTTGCCAAAAAAGGGGTGATGGTCACCCCACAGGTTCTCGAGACCATAAAAAACACAGGATTCGAAAGCTTCCTGAAGAATGTTTCGCAGGAAACAAGCGTGGTTGTGCAAGGCACGACAAAAACGGCACAGAAGATTTCTTGCCGTGTGGGGTCTTTTCCTGTCAGGGACAAGATAACTCCAGACGACGTCATAAAACAGCAGACCCAGAGGTACGAGAAGCTCAGGGACATTCTGCTCAGGAAAATCGAAGCCGTGTCTATAAACAAAACAGAGCGCCAGAGTGGCAAAGTGAGTGTGGTCGGCATAGTAGGCGAATCAAGAAATGGCATGTTCACTCTCGAAGATCCCACAGGCTCAATCGAGGTCAGGTACGACAAATTCACACCAGACTCTGATGATGTGATAGGCGTTTCCGGATGGGTCAGAAACGGCATTATATCAGCAGAAGACCTGTTATACCCAGACATACCTATAAACAGGGAAGCCGCAACGCTAGACGGCCAGATTGTACTCACAGACGGCAAAGACTTCGACTGCGGTGCCGCAGACGTAGTGATTACACCAGACACGCTTAATTCTGGAAGCAAGGAGAAGATGATACCAAACCCCGGCTGGGTTTTCCTTGAGCGGGAAGGCAAGAAGGCCACCGTCCTGATATATACCTCCCGGGGCAGCGTTGACAGGAAGGTAGCAACGGCATGGTTGAGGAAAAGGTTTGTCGGGGGCGAAGCATGTGTCACAGGACCCCAGAACATACTATCCACGATTCCCGACATAGTATGGATAATAAGCGAGGGTTCCCCGTGGACGGAAAACTACAAAGGAGTTACTATGATATCCTTTGGAAAGGGCCACCATGCCAGAATAAACATGAATACAAGAAAGGTGGAGTTAGGGTAGAGAGATGTTTCTAGAGACGATAGCTTTCTTTTTCATAGGCACAATCCTTGGGATATTTGCAGGACTGATACCAGGCCTGCACCCAAACACGATAATAGTCATACTACTTTCACTCGTCCCGGCGGTTCCTGGGAACATGCAGTACCCGGTAATAGCCCTCGTCGTTTCCATGTCCGTATCCAACACGGTATCCAATTTCATACCCAGCATATTCATAGGCGCGCCCGAGCCCGGGACGTCGCTTTCTGTCCTTCCAGGACACAGGATGCTTATGAAGGGCCTTGGATACGAAGCGCTCTTCATGACTGTCTGCGGGGGTGTCTTCGTCGTGGTACTGACCATAGTAGGGCTACCCTTCCTTCTATGGGCAATCCCGCTGATATACGGCAACATTCACGCCTACACAAGCATCATATTGGTATCTATATTAGTGCTGCTCCTCTTGCAGGAAAGCAGAAGGAAGGCGGCATACTCGTTGTTCATTTTCTTCACTTCAGGAACAGCAGGAATCATACTGCTGTCATCAATACCGTCTGAGCAGGCACTATTTCCCGCGCTCTCGGGATTCTTCGGAGTGCCCATACTCCTTACAAGCATGATGATGAAGGTCAACTTCCCAAAGCAGAGGGTCGGAAGAAGGATAAGGGTGAATCCGGTGAAAGGAGGCGTGGCTGGCTGGATATCCGGGCTGCTCGTAGGTATACTGCCCGGAATAGGGTCTTCCCAGGCTGCAGTGCTCTCAAATACGGTCCTAAAGGGAAACGACCGTGACTTCCTCGTCTCAATAGGAGGGATAAACACTGCCAACATAATATTCACGTTCATAGCCCTTCATACCATATCCAGGACAAGGTCCGGAGCCGCGGTCTTCATATCAGGGCTGATCGGGCCACTGGCGACGACGGACATGCTGATAATAGTGTTGCTGTCCGCGCTGTCCTGTTTTTTGGCTTCGCTTCTGACACTATATATCGCAAGACGGTTCCTTCATCTGATGGGAAGGATGAACTACATGTATATCAACACAGCATCGATAGCCTTCATATCATGTCTGGTCGCGGTCTTCACAGGCTTTCACGGTCTAGTGATAGCCGCAGCCTGCACCATTATAGGACTCTCGTGCGTGCAGCTTGGTGTGAAGAGAATGTACCTCATGGGCTTTCTCATGCTGCCTACAATACTCTTCTTCGCGGGAATACCCATCATCACAATCTTCATGTAGTCATGCCATTGCATGGTTGCGCTTTTTTTGTTTAACACGGATTATTCAGACGTTCATATGAAAATGTTACCCCCTTATTTCCACTGGAACCCCTTCACTTCCATTAAAAAACGATGTCAAGGGACATTGTATGAAGTTAATATGAACAAAAACGAAGTGAGAATGATTATACCCCCTTATTTCATATGGAAATTCACGCGCCGTGATTTATTTTTCGTGAAAGCCTTTATCACCGGTTACAAACCGGTATCAATGGAAAACGTTTACTTGTGAACTAATTAACAATCGCTATGTCAGCAGGCCCGCTCTTGGAAGAAAAACGAAGGGAACCTCCACAATCACACCTTCCTATCAGGGGAGGTCTCCTGAATGGCCTGTTGCACGTCCTGCATACAAATCCGGTTATCTCGTCAATCCCCACGGAGACCGGAGAGTCGTCAGTCTTTCCATTTCCATTATTCCCGTTGAGGACATCCATTAATCCTATCTGCTTGCCCATACCCAGAAGCTCCTCCTTTCCGACGCCTATGGCACTGAATATACGCTCGAGCGGCGGAAGCAGCTGATTGTCTATGTAGTACCTTGAGTCTATGCCTATGCCCTTCTCCTTCACGTATAGCGGGTCCTCAGCCCTCTTGGACATGAGGTCCATACCCTTGACTATGACGTAGCCTATCCTGTCGCCGACTCCGGGAATTTCCATCTCGTTTCTCATCCTCATCTTCTTTATGACCTCTACATGCGGCTGGACACCCACATATGCCTCAGGCCTCTTCGTTATAGTCTTCGTTATGACGAGCTTGTCTATGTCCACATCTCCCTTCAGAAGGCCGTTCACGACGCCTTTGAAGTAATCAACAGCCTGCTTTACATCGTTCTCCTTGAGTATTATCTCTATTATGGTCTTCATGGTCTCGCCTGTGAGCTCGCACCAATCTCTTCTAACAGTCTCTATACCCTTCATCACTATACCGTCTTTCCATTTGTTGTCATTCCCCATCTCCATGGACCATCCCATGTACCTCTTCTTTGTGAGGGGGAGGAACCGCTTGAATATCTTCTCAAACTCCAGTTCCATGACGCCAGGAAGCCTCTCGGTCATCTTGGAAGACACTTCCCTTCCTATCCTCTGCGCTTCATCAAGACTTTCCGTAGGGACCTTTATCATGACGGAATCTGTGTCCCCGTAGACGACGTCATAGCCGAATTCCTCTTCCATGGCCTTTACCGTCGTGTGGATGGTCTCCCTTCCAAGGGCGGTAACCGAGCTTGCTATGCCGACATTGTATATCTTCGCCCTCTGATAACCAAAGTATCCATAGAACGCGTTTGCAAGCAGCTTTATGGCCAGCTGTTTCATGTCAAGCGCCTTCTTCACCTTGGCGTCGGCTTCCTTCATCTGCTTCTTGACCTTGGCCCTCTCCTTCATGAGGTTCTCGAGTATGCGTGGTATTATACCATACTTCACGCTCCTTTTCACGAACCTGACGCCGCTTGGCGTTTCTGTGCTTTCCACGTCATCGTCACCGAGGACCAGTGTCGTCGGGCATATGTTGTACGTGCGTATGAGGGAAGGGTACATGGATTTGAAGTCCAGTACCAGGACCATGTTATGGATACCCTTCTTGGGCTCTATAACGAAACCGCCCTTGAAGTCCTTCTCCTCATCATCGTCTTTATTTACGGACAAGTCACCGTTCCTCTTAGTTGGTATTATGTAACCCTCCTTGTTGAACTCCCTCAGGAAGTAGTTCTCTATCCTCTGGGTCTCCCCTCCATCAAGTATGTCGTTTAGGAGCGAACCGGATATCTTTGAGAGTGCTATGTACTTGTCGAGAAGGTTGAGCTTCTTCAGAAGCTTCATGGCCAGAAGGCTGTCCTGAAGGCAGTACTCCGCTAGTGTCTGATACTTCTTCTGATTACCCCTCCAGAACTTTCCTATCTCGGATTTCTTGACGTCCTTCTTCTCCTCGCCTATGAGCTCCTTTGAGACGAAGTCGAGACCGTACCTTTTCAGGTTCCAGCCCTTCTTTATAATGGCGAAAGAGTCAGCTACGATCCTCCCGGTTATGCTTGTCCTGTGCCTGTTGGCGAAGACGTCGTCTCGTACCCTCTTGTCCATACATCTCCCGAAAATCGGACGCACGCGAGTCTTCTCCATCCTCTTGAGTATGTAGGGTATGTCATAGCCTACGATATTGAAGCCTGTTAAGACGTCGCTGTCATGCTCGTTTATTATCTCAACGAACCGCTCGAGCATTTCCTTCTCGCTTCCGAGCGCCTCTATACCGTCACCTGGCCGGGTTGACAGTATCGTAGATTTCATTCCCCTGTATTCAGGCTCGAACACGAGCGATATCATGGCAACAGGGTCGCTCTCGGGGTCAGGTATTACACCATCACTCGAACCCACGGTCTCTATATCGAACGCCAGGTATCTGAGAGGCGCGTCCTCGTACTTCTCGATGGCCTTGAACGTCTTTATCTGAACCATCTTCTGTGCCGAGACGCTAGTGGTCGTTATGCCGTTTCCTCCCTCTGTCCTTATCCATTTCATGCCGCCTACGTCGAAGTCGTTCATCCACCTGTACTTGAAAAGCACGTCCGCCTCATAAGTCTCGACTCCCATAGACCTGAGTCCCTCTCTTACCTCAACGGTCTTCCCAGGATCCTTGAGGGTTATCTTCTTCACCGTCCTCGGCTTCTGGTAGCCGACTGAGAGGGTCCGTTCCACATCCTCGACCTTCACTATATAGGGATTGCCTTCAAGCTTTCCCTCTATATCGTCGCCTGTGGCATAGAAATAAGGGAGGAATCCCTCGTGGAAAGCGCAGACGCTGTTGCCTTCAGCGTCCTTTCCAAAAAGCCTTACCATGGGCTTATTGTTCACCATTTTATAATCCGCGTCAAGCACTTGGAATTCCATCAAGGACCACTCTCTAAAAAATTGAAGTATAGCAATAAATACACAGTTGTGCCGGGTTGGCTATAATGAAGAACATGTTATCGGGGGCAACAATTTAAAACAGAAAATTATATTCATTGACATGAAGATAAACCAACGCCAGCTAGAGAAGGCAATGAAGAAAATGGGCATGCAGACCACCCAGATAGAAGCGGAGGAGGTCGTCATAAAGGGTCCGGACAAGGACATAGTCATAACAGACCCCCAGGTGACTCTCATGAACGCGATGGGCCAGCAGTCATTCCAGATAGTCGGTAACGTCGAGGAGCGCTCTAAGGAGAAGTTCAATGAAGATGACGTGAAGATGGTTATGGAAAAGACCGGCGCATCAAGAGAAGATGCAAAGAATGCGCTTGACAAAGAAGGCGACCTCGCTTCTGCGATACTAAAACTCAAGTCCTAGGAAGATTTCTCAACATTAATACGGTCATCACCAATAATTATTCATGCACGAAGAGTGGGAGAAGGCAAGCATACGTGATGCGTATAAGAAGCTCTCAAGCGACAGGAAAGGCATTTCTGAAGGGGAAGCCTCTAAACGCCTGAAAATACACGGAAAGAATGAGATACTTTCTGCCAAAAAAACATCGCCGTTTAAGATACTGTTTTCCCAGTTCACTTCACCTCTTGTGATAATTCTCATTGCTGCCGGCATGGTGTCATTTGGCACAGGCTTCCTTCCAGGTTCGGAATCTGGCGCAATAGACTCAATCCTAATAATAGTCATAGTACTCGCAGTCGGCATCTCCGGATTCTTCCAAGACTGGAAGGCCGAACAAGCAATAGATGCGCTTAGGAGGATGTCCACAACAGTGGCCATCGTAATCAGGGACGGAAAGGAGACCGAGATACCAGCCACCGAGGTGGTAATCGGTGACGTAGTCGTCCTTGAGACAGGAAACGTCATCCCCGCTGACGGAAAAATAGTGGAATCCTTCGGCATGATGGTTGACGAATCCATACTCACAGGCGAGTCTGTCGCTGTGAGGAGGACAGCAGGCTCACTGGCCAGCATGAACACAAGCGTAATATCAGGAAGGGGCAGGCTGCTTGTATTCGCCACGGGCATGGGAACATCCGTTGGTAAGCTTGCAGAGAAGATGGAGCAGATAGAGGACACAAAGACGCCCTTCCAAGTTGAACTCTCGCGCTTCAGCGGGAAGATATTCTGGATAGTGGCCGGGATAGCCATGATAATATTCGTGGCAGGTTACTTCAAGTACGGCCTCTACAATGCCTTCCTTACCTCAGTGTCGCTGGCCGTTGCAGCAATACCGGAGGGGCTTCCTGCTGTAGTTACACTCGCCCTTGCACTAGGGGCGAAGACGATGGTGTCCAACAACGCCCTCATACGGAAGTTGCCCGTTGTGGAGTCCGTCGGCTCCGTGAACATAATATGCACAGACAAGACAGGCACCCTGACAAAAAACAAAATGTCCGTCACCCAGGCATTCTTTGACGACTCGGTCTATGCAGTCACGGGCATAAACAACAACGACGCACGCAGAATGGAGGAGATGCTGAAATGCGGAATCCTCTGCAGCGATTCCAAGACCGTCACAACGCCGGATGGAAAGAAGACTGTCACCGGCGACCAGACCGAAGTCGCCATAACAGAATTTTCCCAGAGCCTTGGCTATGACCAGGAAGACCTGAGGCATAAATACAGACGCATCAGCGAGGTGTCGTTCACGTCGAATAGGAAGATGATGAGTGTTGCCTGCAAACACTCAGGTTCAATAAACGTGTACACGAAAGGGGCGCCGGAGGTAGTACTCCAGAAATGCGGCCGTGCTCTTCTCGGCGGAAAGGTAGTGAAGCTCGACGGCAAAATGAGGGAAAAGATACTAAAACAGAACAGCATATTTGCTGCGCATGCCCTCCGTGTACTGGCCTTCGCATACAAAACTTCCAGAATGCCCGTCAGAGAGAGCGATATGGAAAAGGACTTGGTGTTCTTAGGACTGGAAGGCATGCTGGACCCTCCGAGGGAGGAGGTAAGCGGCGCAATAGCCGATTGCATAACCGCGGGTATAAGGGTAATCATGATAACAGGAGACAACATAGAGACCGCAAAGGCTATATCCAACGAAATAGGACTGGAGAGCAGAGGTGCCGTCTCCGGAGGCGAACTCTCGGACATGGACGATCGTAAGCTCTCCAGCGTGCTTGACAGCGGCGTCAACATATTCGCGAGAGTGGACCCGTTCGACAAGCTCAGGATACTGGAGATGCTACAGAAGAATAACAGGGTCGTCATGACAGGAGACGGCGTCAACGATTCCCTTGCCCTGAAGAAGGCAGACGTCGGGATAGCCATGGGTCTGAGAGGGACTGATGTGGCCAAGGAGGCGTCTGATATAATACTGCTGGACGACAACTTCGCGACCATAAGGAACACGGTGAAGGAGGGAAGGCGAATATTTGATAACATACGCAAGTTCGTTAATTATCTTCTGAGTTGCAACTTCGCCGAGGTCTTCGTCATATTCGTGGGCACATTCCTCGCAGTCAGTACGGACCCTATACTCCTCCCTGTGCACATACTCTGGATAAATCTCCTCACCGACGGCATACCAGCGCTGGCCCTCGGCGCCGACCCGGCACTACCAAACATAATGAAGAGGAAGCCAAGAGACATGAACGAGGGCATACTGGACAGGAAGACACTGTATACCGTAGTCGCGATTGGATTAAGTATGGGTCTAATGCTCCTTATCACGTTCTTTTCCATCCTTCCGCTTGGATTCGAAATTGCCAGAAGCAGCCTCTTCATGAGCTTCGTTCTATTCGAGTTCATGAGGATAGCCGTTATAAGGCACAACGAGGAGCTGAGCTTCTTCGACAACCGGCTTCTCATACTGGCACTCACAGTCTCAATATTGATGCAGCTCGCTGTAGTCTACACTCCCCTGAACACATACTTCTCCCTTGTCCCACTGGGGCTCTATGAGTGGGTTGTCATAATGGTCATTGCCGTTGCCGGATGGTTCTCTTCAATCGGCATATCACGCGTACTTGGAAGATACGTGAAATAAAAACAACAAACGGCTTACAATAAAGTGGGAACAATGATACTCGACATCTTGCTCTTAGCGGCAGGGCTTGT